>CBHWDR010000435.1:0-3740 GCA_966112575.1 uncultured Chitinophagales bacterium | reverse complement strand
CGGTTAACGGTCAACCGTCCGCTGCTCCCTATCTTCGCGGCATGGAGATCACGCACGCCGCTTACCGGATCAGTAGCCCTTCCGTGGATCAGTGCCCCAAGCCGGAGCGGGCCGAATATGCATTTATCGGCCGCAGCAACGTGGGCAAGTCTTCGGTGATCAATATGCTCACGAGCAAGAAAGAGCTGGCCAAGGTTTCGTCCTCGCCGGGCAAGACCCAGCTGATCAATCACTTCGATATCACCTCTTCGGATAAGAACCAGTGGTGGCTCGTGGATCTGCCCGGATACGGATATGCCAAGCGCTCGCAGAGCCAGCGGAAGCAATGGGCCAAGATGATCGAGGAATACATCCGCAAGCGGGAGAACCTGGTCTATGTATTCGTGCTGGTCGACAGCCGTCACGAGCCGCAGGCGCTGGACCTCGAGTTCATCAATAAGCTGGGCGAATGGGGCATCCCCTTCGCGGTCATCTTCACCAAAACCGACAAGAGCACCCAGAAAGAGGTGGCGAACAATGTGAACCGCTTCCTCGACAAGATGGGCGAGACCTGGGAAGCCCTGCCGCCGCATTTCCTTACCTCAGCCGTGAAACACACGGGCGCCAAGAAGATCCTGGGCTTCATCGCCGAAGGCAACAAGGTCTTTGAAGCGCATAAAAAGAACAGCGCCAGTCGCTAATCGCTTATCTTGCAGCCCTGTACCGAAACCAATGAGCAGATCAATATTGGAACGCTATATCGCCGCCGCCCTGTTTTTCCTTGTGATCGTGGTGTTCTCTTTCGCCACCCGGGATGAGCAGCGGATCCGTGCCTCACAGGAAGCCCGCCAGGCGGGCCATCAGCTCGTCCCGCAGATCGATCTGCCGAATCCTCTTCCCGGCCTGCAGGGCCCGGTGACCCTCGCCCGATAAATGAACCGGGTCTTTCTTTATCTTTTTCTCTTCCTTTCCTTTGCCGCCCGGGCACAGGAGCCGCCCGTCGACCCCCACATGCTGGACTCGCTCACCCGGAGTATGGAGCGGCAGCAGGAGCGCGTTGCCGGACGCCAGGATTCGCTGGCGAAGCGGCTCGACAGTGTGCAGCGAAAACAGCAGTTAGTAGTGGCGGAAAAAGCCGGGCTGAACAGCCGGCCTTCGAAAACGGGGCGTACCCTGGTTTATGTACTGATCGCCCTCGGCCTCTTTCTCCTGGCCACGGTGATCCTTCGCTCCCGCAGGAAGATCAGTTGACGATCTTGTTGGCGCAACTCGAAGAGGCGAAGGCCTCCGGCTTGGCCTTGAAGGCGAAGCCCATTCCCAGGATATAACCCATGGCTTCCTTCAGGGCATCGTTGCTCTTGAAATTGGGGCTGGTGTTGATGTCGGCGTGCACTTCCATCTCCACATGATACTCGGTAAAGAGGTTGCAGAGCTCGTAGGCGATCTCGATGCTCTTGGCCACTTCTACCAGCATGCGTTCCTTGATGGTGTACTGCTGCCTGGTTTTGTCGTTGTGGATGAACATGAATCCGCCATGTCCTTCACGCAGGAAGACGATCACGGTCGCGAATTCGGTCTCCTGGCCTTTCACCTGCGAATCGGTGCCGATGCACACCTTTAAGCGGTAGCCGTTCCCGGTTTCCCTACGGATGGCCTGTTCCACCGCCTTGTAGATAGGAAGACCGATGGGCTCACCGTTGAATTTTCTCCATCGAATCATAAAAAAAGGGTTTTTGTAAGTTACCCAATATTTTGATTCAAAACGCTGAAATGCAGGCCCGGAGCGGAATGTTGATAAGATGTGCGCCAAAGAAAGAGGCTTCTCCAGGGGGAGAAGCCTCTGTTACCAAGGGGCACGGGTTATGGTAAAACGTTTATTTCTTCATGAATTTCTCGCTGCTCACACCGGAAGCGAGTTCGTAGCGGACGATATAGATGCCCGAGGCCAGGCTGCCGGTAGCCACCGCGGTCGTGCCTTCAAGCAGCTTGCCGGAGGCCAGCTGGCGGCCGCTGTAGTCCAGCACTGCATAGGAACCTGCGGCGGGCGACTGGATCGTGATGGCTCCTGTTTGCACGGAAGCCAGCTGCGGGCGGGTCCCGTTCTCGCGGATACGGACCACGTTCGAATAATACTGCCGGCCATTTTCGAAGGTCACCAGCACGCGGTAGCTCTGTCCGCCCGGGGCGGGCGTGTATTGATAAACGCGATCGGTAAATGCTGGTGCGGCCAGGGTGCGGAAATCGCGGCCGTTGGCCGACACTTCCAGGGACTGGCTTATCACGCGTTCATCGGCATCAATGGTCCAGGCCAGCTGGTGGCGGCCGTTCAGTACGTTTCCATTCAGCTCGAGGCGACGCACGGGCAGGGGCGTTCCACCCACCGTGGCGCGAAGCGAATAGGAGCCGAGGCTGGCGTATTCGGGGGCGAAAAGGTTGCCCTTGCCCTGTACGCGGATCCAGTAGTTGCCGGGCAGCAGCACGGTGTCTACCACCACGTTCAGCATACTCGAAGGGTTATAGACGCCGATCAGGTTGTTGCCGGAAGAAAAAAGCTGGATCTCGAGGTCAAGGTTGGAGCCGACGTTGCCGGTGCCGATGTTGAAGGGCACCGCATCAAGGCGGAAGTTGGTGGCGGTAGCAACGGTGAACTTGAAGGCGTCCTGGTCAGTGATGCGCTCGATCACCCCGGAGGCGGTCAGCTGGCTGCCGTTGAGGGTCATCGGCGTGGCGCCGCCATTCGTTCCTGCGCTGTAGTCGTCGGCACGGTAGCCGAAGCCGTTGTCGGCGCTAGTAATGATGCTGAGGTCATCCTGGTAGGAGGTGCAGCCGTAAGGGTTGGCGCCATTGTTCCAGAGCGTGAAGTTGCGGTAGTAGCCCACACCCATGATGGGTGCCCAGGCGATCTCGCCATCGCCGGTGCCTGCATTGTATTCGGCGGTCTTCATGCAATTGGCATCGTAGGAAGACTGGTGGCGAAGGCCGAGCGTGTGGCCGATCTCGTGCGAAGCCGCTTCGCCTACCCACTTGGCGCGGTAGCCCAGGAGGGCGCTGAAGACGAAAGCGGGTGTGTTGTCGCCCCAGGTAAAGGAGTTGACGTAGGAAACGCCACCGGCCGGTCCGTACCAGTCGGAGGTTACGGTGAAGATCAGGCGCGTACGCTGCAGGGCAGGAGCGCTCCAGTATTTTGTGGAGTCGGTGGTGATGTTGATCTTGAAGGGACGGTAATCTTCGGCAATGCGGTTGAAGATCTCCGTGATCTGGGCAGGCGACATGCCGGAAGGTCCGCAGTTGATCGGCCCGGCCCAGTTCCAGGGCGTGCCATCCACGTACTGTCCATCGAAGTCGAGCAGGATGGTGGCGGTGGCGGAAGGATAGCTATTGTAGATCGGGGTCTGTGCCTGCAGGCGGACAAGACCGGCAAAGAACAGAAGCAGAAAGGTGAAGTAACGTTTTTTCATGGGATGGATGTTTTGGTTGTGCCGGACATTGGATCTTACTCGCTGACCAGTTCGTAGAAGCTGGTCTTCCGGAGGTAGTAGACACCTTCCTCCTCGATCAGCTGGAACGCGTCGCTGTTGGCCCTGCTGATCACGCGACCGATATAGCTGATGCCATTGGCGGTGTGCCTGCGCGTGAGGGTCAACATGGCGCCGGCGCGGTTGGTTGACCGGATCACCACGGTGCGGTAGGTGGTATCGCCTGGTTTAGAAGCGGAGATCACCTGTCCTTCGAATACCAGGTTTCCGATGAGGGTCAATCGG
>CBHWDR010000434.1:0-3764 GCA_966112575.1 uncultured Chitinophagales bacterium | reverse complement strand
AGCGTCTGCAACTTCTTCTTTTCTTCGGTCCACTTCACCTGGTGGTCGGCCAGGCGTTCTTCGCTTTCGCGGGCCGCCAGTTCTGCGTTGTTGAATTCCGACTGCCAGCCCGATTCCTTTCGTTGCAGGTCGGCACATTCATCCGCGAACTGCTGGTAGGTCTCGCAACGCTTTTGCAAATCGGCGCGCAAGGTTTCGAGGGCCGCAAAGTCCAGGCGCAGCTCATGCGGCGCGAGGAAGAAATTGAGTGCATTCTCCAGGTCGCCGCATTCGCGGGTATGGGCAGTGAGGGTCTTTGTTTTTTCCGCAAGCTGGTTCGACAGCTGATGACGGCGCTCCTCTAACTGCTTCTTGATGCCATCAAGAGAAGAGAGTGCGGTCTTTGTTTGTTGCAGGTCGTTTTCCGACCCGCGGATCTTAGTCTCCAGCAACTGGCATTCCTGGAGTTTGCCCGTGGCAAGGCTGCAGGCCGTTTCTGCCTGTGCCTGCGCTTCTTCCAGCGCCGCAGCCGCATCGATCACATAATGTGTTTCGAGCTGGCGGTTGATGCCGGCAAATGCTTTTTCCGATTGGGCGATGGCTTTCACCGCCTCGGCAATTTTCTGCTGCAAGGCTGCTCCGGCACTCTCCTGGCGCACGATGCGCATCGACTCTTCGGAGACCTTTACCGCCAGTTCTTCGCAAATGCGTTTCTGTTCATCGCGGGCCTGTTCGGCTTCGTTGAGCTCATCGTGATACCCGCCTTCGGCAAAAGGATGCTCCGTGGCGCCGCAGAGGGGACAGGGCTGATCGGGCTGCAGCTTGTGGCGGTCTTCTTCGTAATTGCGGATCATGCGCTGGAGCTCGGCGATCTTTGTCAGGTGTACAAGCGACTGGTCAGCAGCCGTCTTCTCCTGTAACACCTCCTGCAAGGTTTTGCGGGCTTCGGCCAATTGCAGCTCCAGGTCTTGCAGCTGCGTCTCGCAACTATTTTTATCGGATAGTGATTGTAGATAGGTGGCACTCAGGCCCCGGCCTTCCTGCAGGAGGCGGAGGCGGAGCGGCAGCGTGCGGGCCTGCTCCGACCAGTAGTCGACCGTACGTCCGGCGAGTGCTGCCGTGAGCGCATCGCGCAGCTCGTTGACGGCGGATTGCAGTGCCGTGCATTGCCCGGACACCACCTTGCAGCGCGTTTCATTTTCTTCGATGGCCTTGCCGGCATCGGTATGCTGCTGCCGGAGGATGGACTCTTCTTCTACGAGTTTGTCCAGCGCAGTGCGACCCTGTTGCAGGCGTTCGAGATCCCGATAAAATGAAGGAAGGCCGGCTTTTAGTCCCGACTCGTGGGTACGTGCACCCAGCCAGCGTTTGAGCTCGTTCAGGCGAAGCTGCCCTTTTTCGAGAATATCGAATTTCTCGCGGCGATCGAATTGCTTGATGCCGTATTCGGCTTCGAACTTTTTTACTTCTTCACCTACTTCATCAGTCTTGGCTCGTTGTGCGGCCACCTGGATGTCGAGGGCTTTCACCTGCTCGAATTTGGGCAGGGCTTTCTGCAGGCGCTCATCCGCAGCCTTCAGTTCTTCGCTTGCTTTGTCGGCCCCGGCCTGCGCATCGCGGTATTGTTGTTCGAGATCGGTGATCTGCTCGGTCCACCTGGCTACCTCCGACTGCAGCTCGGTTGCCCGGATGCCGAGGAGCTCGATCTCCCGCCAGTCGGAACGGTGGGTCAGCGCTTTCTCGTGTCTTGCCAGTTGCTCCAGCTGCTCGCGGTTGGCCTCGGCTTCTCCCTTCCAGTGGCGCAGCTCTTCTTCAGCACGGGTTTTCTTTTCTTCCAGCTGCTGCAGCGCCTTCCACCAGTTGATGCTCTCGGTGATGGCATTGCGTTCGACCACAAGCTTCGCCTGTTCGGCTTCGAGTTCCGACTGCCGGCCTGCATAGCCTTCGAGCTCTTCATCGGTAAAGATGGTCACATGACCCATCTCAGCCTGGAGCTGCTCGAGGATGAGGCGATGCTGCTTCGCCTGGTCGAAAATGAATTTCGAGATCTCGGAATAAATGGCGGTATCGGTGATCTTCTCCAGCAGTTCGGAGCGTTCGCTCTCGTTGGCTTTGAGGAAGCGGGTAAAATCGCCCTGGCAGAGCATTACCGAGCGAAGGAACTGCTGGTAATCGAGCCCGCAGAGTTCCACGATCTGTTCTTTCACAGCAGCCAGCGGGTGGGAAACGATAATCTCGTTCGTATCGTCGTTCACCAGTTCCATCTTGGCGCCCTGGAGGTTGCCCTCTGCCTTGCCGCGGGCGCGCTTCTGCATCCATTTGGCCCGGTAGCGGCGTCCTTCGGCTTCAAAGCGCACTTCCGACCAGCTCTCCCCCGTATAGCGCGTCATGCTCTCCTCGCAGTCCTTGCCGTGGCGGTGCACGCAGCCATAGAGCGCAATGGTGATCGCGTCGAGGAGCGTGGTTTTGCCCGCGCCGGTAGGTCCCGTGATGGCAAACAGGCCCGCGTCGGCCAGCGGCTGCCGGTCGAAGCAGATCTCGTGTTCGCCCTTGAGCGAGTTGAGGTTCAGGAATCGTATGCTGAGAATTCTCATTCGTTCTTGTTTAATTCGGTTAGCCCTTCGCGTTGGTGCATGAGCTCCACCGCGGTGTTGAAGAGCTGGGTGAGGCCTTCTCCGTCCTCGGAATTTTCTTTCTCCAGCCGCTTGCGGAAGACCGCCTGGGGCGTGAGGTCGAAAAGGGTTTCCGTTTCCACTTCGGTGGATACGATCTCCAATTGGCGTTCGCGGCGCTGGCGGATGAAGAGCTTCTCGATGAAAGTCTGGCTTCGGACCGCTTCGCGCAGCTCGTCTTCCACGTGCGCCAGGTAGCCCGGCGTGAGCAGTTGAATTTCCACCCATACCGGTAGCGGCAGTCCCGGGTCGGCGATGGACCTGAGCGCAGTTTTCACTTCGTCGAGCCGGCCTTCGATCCGGAGCAGCTGGCGCACCGGCGGCACGGGGATCTCGGTGATCGTTCGCTCCCCGCCCTCACATTGGAGGAGCACGACCTGTTTGCGATCGCCCGCCTCGGAGAAGGAGAGCGGGCTGGGCGACCCCGAATCCCGGATATGCTCCACGCCGTTTACTTTCTGCGGACGGTGCAGGTGGCCGAGGGCTACGTAATCGAATTCCGAAGGAAAGCCGTCGGCGCCGATCTGCCCGAGGTTGCCCACATGAATATCTTTCTCACTTTCCGAGCTGCTCGCTCCCTGGGCAAAGAGATGGCCGGTGGCCAGCACGGGGATGCCTTGCTGTTTGAATGTTTTAACGGGATCCACCAGGCGGCGGTAATGCTGGAGGATGCCTTCGCGCAGGCGCGACTCGAGGTCGGAGAGGGATTCGCCGGCGATGGAGAGGCGCACGTCCTTATCGCGGAGGAAGGGCACGGCGCAGACCACCAGCTCCACTTCGCCCCTGGCATTCCGGACCGGGATGACCTGTTCGTTGAAATCTTCCGGCACGCCACCCACCACATGCACATCGAAGAAGCGCAGCAGGTCCTTCGGCGCGTTGAGGGTGCTGACCGAATCATGGTTGCCGCCGATGATGATCACCGTGCGGCACGAAGTGCCACGGAGTTTGCCGAGGAACTCGTAGTACTGGCGCAGGGCCGTATTCGGCGGTGCGCCCGTGTCGAAGATATCGCCGGCCACCACCAGCACATCCGCCTGCTGATCGGCAATAGTCTGCCGCAGCCAGTCGAGGAAGTACTGCTGCTCCTCGGTGCGCTCATACTGTTCGAGG
>CBHWDR010000433.1:0-3766 GCA_966112575.1 uncultured Chitinophagales bacterium | reverse complement strand
TATAACCTCCATAGCTAGGTTACCAAATGCCGTTCCGTTCTTCTCTGCAGCAGAAAATAGAAGGACCCGGTATGGGAGCAGCTGAAAACCGGGTAAAATGCGCCCCCGCCGGGCAGATCCATGACGGTCAATTTGCCTCGAACTGCACCATCCACTGCACGCCAAACCGGTCGGCGAACATGCCGAAATAGGCACCGAAAGGGCCATCGGCCATGGGCATTTCCACCTTTCCCCCGGCGGAGAGGCCATTGAATAAGCGGTCGGCCTCTTCCCGGCTTTCGGCGGTGATCGCGATGGTGTTGCGGTTGTCGGTTTCGTTCACCTGCCCCATCATCGTCAGCACATCGCTGCCCAGCAGGAGGCTGGTGCTGCAGATGGGAAGCGCGATATGCATCAGGCGGTTGGCATCGCTTTCGGGAATGGGAAAGGCTTCGCTGGATAGGTCGCTGTAGCGCATGATCCGGGCGAAGTCGCCGCCGAAAACGGAGCGGTAGAAGGTGAACGCTTCTTCGGCATTGCCGTTGAAATGAATGTAAGGATGGATCCGGGCCATGGTGGAAATTTTAGGTGGTGAATGGGTTGAATCGCGGTGCCTTGATTATTGTTTGCCCGAGCGGCTGGCGAGCAGCGCCTTCAGGTTGTTCAGGGTCATAGTGAAGCCTTCGCGGAAACCGGTGGCCATCATACGTTCCATCCGCTCCAGCGACTCATTGTAGATGGTGATACGCACCTTGGTGGATCCGTCATTGGCCTCGAAGTTCAGGTCCCAGTCGGAGCCGGGCAACTGCAGGTTTTCGTCTTTGTCGGCAAAGGTGTTGAACATCTTGAAGTTGCTCTTCGGCGTGATCGACGTGTACTGCTGCACCGCCCACATTTCCTGTCCTTCAGGTCCTACCATGGCATAGAACCGCCTTCCGCCGACTTCAAAATCCATATGCTTCGTCCGGGAAACCCAGGGCTTGGGCGCGTACCACTGGTCGAGGAGCTCGGCCTTTGTGAAGGCATCCCACACGAGGTCATTGTCGGCGTCGAATTCCATGCTGATGAACACTTTCTGGCTCGACTTGTCTACGACAAAATCGAAAAGGGAATCTGTTGTCATACGATTTGTTTTAGGATGATGCAATGGCGGTCCGCAACAAGACGGTCGCTATTTTTTTTGCTTTTTCATTTTGGAGAGCACTTCGTCCAGCTGGCTGAAACGCACTTCCCACAGCTTCCGGAACTGGGCCAGCCAGGTATCGATCTCTTTCATTTTTTCGATTTCGAGCGAATAAAAGATCTCCCGGCCCTGCTGCTCCTGCTTCACCAGCGCACATTCGGTCAGAATACGGAGGTGCTTCGACACCGACTGCCGGCTGGTGTTGAAATTATCGGCGATCGCATTGGGCGTCATCGCCTGCAATGCGATCAGGGTAAGGATGGCCCGTCTCGTGGGGTCGGCTATTGCCTGGTAAATGTCACGCCGCATATGGTTCATCATTTGTTCTTGCGAAACCGTTCGGTTGCAAATATATATGCAACCATTTGGTTTCGCAAAATATTTTTGAAGAGCCGGGCCGGTCGGCAGTATTCGTATGCCGGACACCTGCGCCAGGTCAGGAATTTGCAGTGAGAAATTTCTTTTATTTACGAATGGGCCGAAAATGAAAGCCCTACCTTCATGATCACCCGCTATGGCCTACGACACAACCTTTTAC
Organism: uncultured Chitinophagales bacterium; assembly: GCA_966112575.1. Taxonomy (GTDB): domain Bacteria; phylum Bacteroidota; class Bacteroidia; order Chitinophagales; family Chitinophagaceae; genus Flavisolibacter. The sequence goes on along the minus strand of CBHWDR010000433.1, from coordinate 2,066 downwards.
GGGGTAGATGAAAAAGCCGCCCTTATCCGGCTTTTCGACGCGCTGGCAGGACACAACCTCCTGCTCGAAGCGAACCCGCCGCATTTTACCATCCTGGCCGCCACGCCCCAGCGGCTGCAGGACGTGGGGATGTCGAAAGAAGCGGTCCTGGGCAAGGCGCTCTTTGAGGCGCATCCCGGCAACAGCAACGATCCCACCGACAACGGCGTCAGCAACCTGCGCGCTTCCCTCGACCATGTGCTCCGGTACAAAGAGATCCACGAGCTGCCGATCCAGCGCTACGACCTGCCCAACGAGGAGGGCGGCTTTTCGGAAAAATACTGGCGCGCGAGCAACCGCCCCGTTTTGAACGAAGCGGGCGAGGTGGCCTATATCATCCATTCGGCCGAAGACATCACCCAGCAGATCAAGTCGGCGCAACGGGAGATCCAGATGGCCGGGGTGGAAAAGATCTTCAGCCTCTTCATGCATGCGCCCATGGTGGTGGGACTGGTGAACGGAAAGGACCACGTGCTGGAAATGGCCAACGACGCCGCTTTCCGCCTCTGGGGAAAAGGGCCGGAGGCGCTGATCGGCAAACCGATCCTCGAAGGCCTTCCCGAGCTGGCGGGCCAGGGCATCATCGAACTCTTCGACCAGGTGCGCGCTTCCGGGAAGCCGTTTATCGTGCACGAAGCGCCGGTGAGCGCACTGGTCAACGGCAAAGAAGTGCAGCATTATTTCAACCTGGTGTACCAGCCTTACTACGGCAATAACGATACGGAGGTAACAGGCGTCTTCACCATTTCGCACGACATCACCGGGCAGGTGCTGGCGAGGCGCCGGATCGAAGGAAGCGAGGCCGCGCTGGAATCGGCCCTCGAGCAGGCCCGCCTCTCCAAGGAAGCGGCGGAACTCGGTACGTTCGACATGGACCTCGTCCGGGGCACCATGCATTGGGACGACCGCTGCCGGACCCTGTTCGGCATCAGCCATCATGGGCCGGTGACCTATGAAAAAGATTTCGCGCAGGGCCTGCATCCCGAGGACTGCGAACGCATCCTGCACCACATCGAGCAGCTCTTCGTAAAATCGGCCCTGAATGGCAATTACGACGTGGAATACCGGACCGTAGGCGCGGAAGACGGGATCACGCGGTGGGTACGGGCCAAGGGCAAGGTGTATTTTTCGGCCGATGAAAAGCCCCTGCGCTTCATTGGCTCGGTGCTCGACATCACGCAGCAGGTGGAGGCAAGGCTGGAGGTAGCGAACCTGGTGGCCCAGCGCACGCGGGAGCTGGCGGCGGCCAACGAAACCCTTCTTGCGCTGAACAAGGAACTCGAACGCTCGAACCAGAACCTGGAGGAGTTTGCCCATGCCGCTTCGCACGATTTGAAAGAGCCCGTGCGCAAGATCCATTTCTTCACCCATCAGTTGCATGAGCAGTTAAGCCCGCAGCTGAAAGACGGGGAGCAGCGGATGTTCGCCCGCATCGAGAACGCCACGCAGCGGATGGGCGCCCTTATCGACGACCTGCTGCTCTATTCGCATGTGAGCCACCGGCCGCAACAGACGGAAGCCGTGGACCTGCGCGAGCGCGTGCAGCGGGTGCTGGAAGACCTGGACCTGGACATCGAAGAAAAAAAGGCCACGGTGCGCCTGGGCCGCCTGCCGGTAGTGAAGGGTTACCAGCGGCAGTTGCAGCAGCTGTTTCAGAACCTCATCAGCAATGCCCTCAAGTACAGCAAGACCGGCCAGCCCCCGCTGATCGAGATCACTGCCGACATGGTGGAGAAAGAAGGCCGTCCCTATCACCTCATTGCCGTAAAGGACAACGGCATCGGCTTCGACCCGGTGTATACCGACCGGATCTTCCAGATGTTCGCCCGCCTGCACGGCAAGGCAGAATACAGCGGCACGGGCGTGGGCCTTTCGATCGTGAAAAAAGTGGTCGACAACCACAATGGCCTCATCGAGGTGGACAGCGCGGTGGACGAAGGCTCGGTATTCAAGATCTGCCTGCCCGCCTGATGGGTGATACGATTTGGCCCATCCTTTCGCACCGGCTGCAGAAAAAAACCATCAGG
>CBHWDR010000432.1:0-3767 GCA_966112575.1 uncultured Chitinophagales bacterium | reverse complement strand
ATAGGTGCGCACCTTGCCGTAGGCCTCATGGCTGTGATCGGGCAATACGAAGCCCGAGTAGTCCATCAGCGCGTTCATCGACGCAAACTCGTCGGGGGCGCGCAGGAGCCGGCCCGATACTTCGGCAAACGAATAGGCGAAGGCCGGGGAAACGAATTGCACGAAATCTGTCTTGTAGCGGTAGGTTCCTGCCGCTTTCATCGCGGCCGCGTCGAACTCATTCTTCTCCAGGAAGCGCAGCAGCCCTTCCTGCGTATAAATGATGCTGTGATAAGGCCAGCTTTCTTCGCCGGCCGCATCCAGCGCCGTAACCACGTCGTTGCGCGAGTAGGCCACGCCATCGATCTCGAGCTCATCGTTGCTGAGCGCGATCTCGGCCAGCAGTTTCTTTTTCGAGCGGCTGACCGCCTGTTGGGAAAAGGGGGTAATGGGTTCTCCCGCATGTCCTACCAGCCGCACCGGCGACCGATAACCCGTTGTTGTACTAACCAATGCCGGTTCCTTTTATTTTAATGTCCCTGGTCTCAATATCGCTACTGGTCAGGTGTGAAAGAGTGATGGTGATGGTGCGCAGTTCTTCGAAGCGTTCGCGGGCCAGGGCATCGTCGCCCTGCTTGATGAGGGTACGGGCAATGTTCGCATTGGTGTACTCCTCCGCCGGTATGGTCCGGAGCTGCATGAAAATATTGATGATGAAATACCTCGTGTTGGCATATACTTTCCCGCGCAGGCTGTCCAGGGCGTCGATCTTCGTGCGTAGGATCGAAGGGCTTTTCGTTTTGAGGAACTGCTGCTCGTCCTGCACGATGCGGTTGAACTCCTGGGCCAGTTTGTCGCGGTCGAGGTCCACATGGGGCAGGTGCTCCTCGATATAATTCTTGGCGTTGAAATAATCGGCCTGCAGGGTATAGAGGCGCTGGTCCTTACCCAGCGCATCGTAGCGCGCCGAGATGCGGCGTCGTTGTTCCGATATCTCCCATTTTTCATCAGTGATATCGCCTTCCTTCCTCCGGTTGACGCGAGCGAGCAGCTTTTCGGCTTCCGTGCTGCACTGGCGCAGCTCATGGCTCCACTCACTCTCCTCTTCATCGCGCAGCTTCTCGTCGCGCAGCTCGGTACGGATCTCCCGCACGAGCGCGTTGAGGTCGTCGCGCAGGCGGGACACGCTCACATATTTTTCCGAAGTGCTGAATACATTCTTGAATTCCTGCTCGCTCATGGCGAGATAGACGGAGATGGTGAGGTCACGCGATTCGCTCATCTCGAATTTCATCTCGATGTCGCTGCCCTTCACCAGGTCGGTGGAGAGCTCGGTGCCCTTGATCTCGATAACGCCGATCACGAGGTTGGAGTGCGGACGGCTGTGGCGGCTGCCTTCGAGTACGTTAATGACGATCACCTCGTCGGAGCCTTTTTTAATGGTCCGGGTTATCTCTTTATAAACCGTCTTCTTTAAGGGAAGAATATCGTTGCGTTCAAACAAGACCTGGAGCTTGGTGCTGTTGTTCTCCAGGTCGTCCACCTCGAGGCAGATGTCGTGGGGCAGGGGCTGGCCGGCTACGTTGAACTTGCCGTGCATGATCTCGATATCCGAATGCTGTACTGGCACCGTATTGCCGGCTTCATCGAAAAAGCGGACAGTAAAGCGGTTCAGGGTCAGCTTCTGCAGGGGGAGGAATTCGGAGATCCGCTTGCCGATCTTCTTCAGGCCGGTGTCATAGCCGCCGTCCTCACGGGTGATGCGGTAGAAGATGTTCTCGAAATCGCCTTCCGGGATGGCCATGTAGAGCTCTTCCTCTTCGCTGCTGACCGACTGAAAGACCGATTTGATCTTCCGCGCCGGCGTCTCGGTTTTTACTTCGCTGGTTTCCGGTGTCGGGGCGGGCTGCTCAGTCGTGCGCAAACGCGAACCGGCGTAGTAAGCTGCGCCAACGGCGATGGCCGTTGTAGGATCGGCGTCGAAGGCCAGGGGAATGCCGGTATGCTCGGTCAGGAGCTGGCGGACATACGGAATATAAGTGGAGCCGCCCACCATGATCACCTGGTTGATCTGTTCGCGCGTCAGGTTGTTGCGCTTCAGGATCTCCCGGATGAGCTCCACGGTGGAAAGGATCTTTTCTTCAATGATCGCGTTGAACTCGCCGCGGGTGATGGTGACAACGATCTCTTCTTCGTAGCCGGGAAGGTTGAACTCGATATCGGCGGTTTCACTCGTGGAAAGCTCTTTCTTTGCTTCCTCCGCTTTGTAGAGCAGGATGTAGAAGAGCTTCTCGAGCGCGCCATTGCGGTTGCGCAGCTGTTCTTCCACATCCGGATCGCCGGTGAGCTGGATGATGCGCGGCACGATCAGCTTTTCGATGATCAGGGTATCGAAATCCAGTCCGCCGAGGAAGTTGTTGCCTTCATGGTCGCTCACGCGCAGCTCGCCATCCACCACGCTCACCAGGGCCACATCGAAAGTGCCGCCGCCGAGGTCGTAAACCAGCCAGTTGCCCGAAGTCGGCATTTCTTTCCTGCTCTCGTTGAAATAGGCCAGGGAAGCCGCAATAGGCTCCTGCAGGAGGAGCACTTCACGGAAGCCTGCTTCATAGCCGGCTTTCTTCGTGGCGTTCGACTGGATGGTATCGAAAGAAGCGGGAATGGTGATCACGGCCGCTTCCACGGCTTCGCCGGTATGCACGAAATTCTTCAGCTCGCGCAGCACCATGGAGGAAAGCTGAAGGGGAGAAGCCATCTGGGCATTGGCCGCCACGAAGAAATTTTCGTTCGTGCCCATCTTCCGCTTGAAGGCCGCGAATACATTGGCCGGGTCCTTCGCGATATATTCCTTTGCCTTGTCGCCAATGAGGATGCGGTCGCCGCGAAAGGCCACTACCGAAGGCAGGGTTTCCTTGTGGCCGACCGGGTTTTTGAATACCTGCACCGTGCCGCCTTCGAAGCGCGCGATCAGGGAGTTGGTGGTACCGAGGTCGATACCGAAATTGACAAAATTCATTCAGGTGTTTCTTTAAGTTGACCGTTGGCCGTTAACGGTCCACCGCAGAAAAACGGTCGACGGTCATCGGTTAGCGGTTAACGGTTCAATCATTCCACGACCACGATGCCTTTCTGCACGATCCGGTTCACACCGGCTTCCTTCTGGTGCACGATGGGCTTGATCACTTCGGTGATCACCATTTTACCGCGGGCCTGCCCCACAATGGAGGCCTCGCAGTCGGTGCGCGTCTCGTCGTATTTTTCGTTCAGCGGACTATGATATTCGTATCCCAGGTCGATCAGCTCGGATTTGATCCGGTCGATATGGCGTTGCAGGGGAGCGGAGGCGCCGTTCTGCAGCTTCTTTTCCATCTCGAAAACCTGGTTGATGATATTGACAATTTGTTTCATAGCAGTCGTCCCGCACAGGGAGGGCTAAGATAGCTTTTGAACGCACTAATTCACGAATTGAGCAAGGTGAAAATTTGAAAGCAGAGCCGTCGGTCAGGAGACCGACAGCGGTGTATGACTGGAAATCCGCTAACTCGGTGAAGAATGGGATAGGCTGACGGGAAAGCGGGACATGAGAGCAGAGAGAGGAGCGGATGACAACTGCATAGTACGGAAAATCGATCCGTGAAATCCCTTCATCCCCTCAATCCGTGATCCCTTCAGCGAAATCCTAGGTAATCAGCGTAATCCTAAATAAAAAAAGGGCTGGATAGAAATCCTGCCCCGTTTAAAATCCAATATCCTATGAAAAACCGAGACGAAAATAGTAGGGCTTTCCG
>CBHWDR010000431.1:0-3775 GCA_966112575.1 uncultured Chitinophagales bacterium | reverse complement strand
TGTGATTTTATCCCAGAGCGGAGCGGAGCGGGAGGGCCTTGTCGCTTTGCCGCCCGTTTGTTGTCCCGAGGCGTCAGTGGCCATGAAAAAAAGGCCGCCGACCGGGAGGTGGCAGCCTTGTTGCGGACCGAATACGTAACAAATTTACATGTCAGCGCGGCCGCAGCCAGATCGCCTGGCCGCCCGACGCAGGCAGGTCGAGCTGCAGCACCGCGCCCGCGTCCACCGTGCGCGTGCGGATGCCCACGTGCGTAGCCGTCGGCGCGGCCGGGTCGTCCGCGTAGATCGTCGCGTCGTAGCTGCGGCCCTTCGGCAGGAAGTCCAGCTTCAGCGCCACGCCTTTTTTCGGGATCCAGATCGGCCCGAAATTGTCGATGTTCCAGTTCCGGTGTGCCTCATCATAAGGGAAGACCTGCTGCACCGGAAGCGGCTGCAGGCTGATCTCCTTGATCAGTCCGGCCTCTTTCATCTTGGTCTTGGCGTCCTGGGTCAGGTTCATCAGGTAATTGCCGGGTGCTCCGTTCTGCTGGGCATCTTTATACAGGTCCACGCCATAGTTCTCCTTCATCAGCTCAGCATCGAGGTTCGGCGTGGTGGTCACCACGTTATAGAGCATCATCGATTTCGGGGGACTGGCCTGCGGTTGATTGTTCACGATCACCTCATCATTCCGGACCTGCAGCATGTCTCCGGGAATACCCACGCAACGCTTGATATAGTTGTCGGATTTGTCGGGCGGGTGCACCGCCAGGGGGAACTGCTTCGGGTCGTCCAGCACGCGCTTGCGGCCCGCAACCGGATCGCCATTGCCGTCCTCCCGGATCTTCTGGTAGAATGGGTGGGCCGACTGGTAATCGTCGCGGTTGATCACCGTATCGCCCTCCGGGTAATTGAAAACAACCACATCGCCGCGCTCCACCGGTGAGGAGAACCAGCGGATGTAAGGAAGCTGCAGGGCTTCTGAATAGGACTTCATATGCGTCCCGGGAATATAATTATGAACGAAGGGGATCGAAAGCGGGGTGTTGGGAATACGCGGGCCGTAGCTGAACTTGCTCACGAAAAGAAAATCGTTGATGAGCAGGGTCTTTTCCATGGAGCTCGATGGAATGGTATAGGCCTCGAAGACAAAGGTGCGGATCAGCGTGGCCGCCACGATCGCAAAAATGGCCGCATCCACCCACTCGCGCCATCCCGGCTTCTTGTACAAACGGGCGCCTTTCAGGCCGATGTAATGCACTTTGTCGTTATAACCCAGGTAAGGAAAATAGAAGGGAGCGAAGAGGGCGGCCAGCACATGCTCGCCGAAACCGAACCGTCCGTAAAGCTTCACGAACTCGATGAAGATGCCCGGGGTGATGAACCAGCCCACAACGGGGATCAGCTGCCAGAAGACCCAATGCTTCGGGCGCTCGGAGAGCTCCTGCATCACCCAGGTATTGTAAAAAGGAATATAGGCTTTCCAGGATGCCACGCCGGATTTCTGAAACATCTTGGCCAGTCCGAAAGAAGGTAGAAATACAAGCAGTACGGAAATCAGGTAGACGAACAAGATGTGTGCAACGGGCATTCAGGAATTTTTAGCTCGGACAAATTTAATTTTTAACGGATGAAGCCGCAGCCAATGTAAGGAAAGTTTTTTTGTTAAAGTCTGGTTTCCGAATTTGCAGCGCAGGAACCATGCAGCAGTTTACCATACGGGATATTGAAACCCTCACCGGCATAAAAGCGCATACGCTGCGCATCTGGGAGCAGCGCTATACCTTCTTTCGCCCCCAGCGAAAAGAGAGCCTGCACCGGTTCTTCTCCAATGAGGATCTGAAAGAATTGCTCCGCATCGCCTTCCTCTATCACAATGGCTGGAAGATCTCACGTATCGCTGCACTCTCACCCGAAGAGATAGCCGAAAACGTGCGTAGCCTCGAATGGCAACCCGGGCAACACCAGCAATACCTGCTTCGCCTGCTTGAAGCCGCCATCGCTTTCGATGAACGCAGTTTCCTTCATTGCATCGATGAGCTGAGCGAAAAGATCGGTTTTGAGAAATGTATCACCGAGGTTTGTTACCCCTTCCTCCAGCGGGTGGGCCTGCTCTGGTCGACCAACAACGTCATCCCGGCACAGGAGCATTTTTCCAGCTACCTGATCCAGAACCGCATCATCAGCGAAACAGAAAGCCTGGGCCCGGCATCGGTACCGCCCGAGATCGTGCTGCTCTGCCCGCAGGGCGAACACCATGAGCTGCCCCTGCTCTTCATCAATTACCTGTTGCGGAAACAGGGCTGGAGCACCCTCTACCTCGGGGGGAACATCGCGAAAAAAGAGCTCCAGGAACTGTCCAACCTGCCCGGGCTGAAAGCGATCTATCTCCACCTGATCACCAACTTCACCGGCCTGGGGGTGGACGACTACCTGGAAGACATCTGCAGGAGCTTCAACGACAAGCAGATCGTAGCTTCCGGAACGGGCATCCGCTCCGTACAGCGCAGTTTCGTTAACCTCCGCCTCCTGCGCAGTGATGAAGAGATCCGCGCCTTCATCAGTCGTTCTTAGTGTACGTGGCTCTTGACGTCGTCTTTGGTGATGGTCTTTCCTGAGAGGATGACCAACCTTTCCACCACATTGCGCAGTTCACGGATATTACCCGTCCAATGGTATTCCTGCAGCAGCCGGATCGCGTCGTCGGAGATCATTTTCCGGGCAATGCCATAATCGGAGCAGATATCGTCGAGGAAATGCTCCACCAATGCGGGGATATCCTCCCTGCGCTCGTTGAGGGAGGGCACGTGGATCATGATCACGCTTAATCGGTGGTAGAGATCCAGCCGGAAGTTCTTCGCTTCCACTTCCTTCATCAGGTCTTTGTTGGTGGCCGCCACCACGCGAACGTCCACATTGATGTCCTTATCAGCCCCTACGCGGGTGATCTTGCCTTCCTGCAGGGCGCGGAGCACTTTGGCCTGGGCGCTGAGGCTCATATCGCCGATCTCGTCGAGAAAGAGCGTGCCGCCATTCGCCTGCTCGAACTTCCCGATCCGTTGCTTGATCGCCGATGTGAACGAGCCTTTTTCGTGACCGAACAGCTCACTTTCGATGAGCTCGGAAGGAATGGCCGCGCAGTTGACCTCTACAAGGGCATTCCCCGCCCGGCTGCTCTTCTCGTGCAGCCAGCGGGCAACCAGCTCCTTTCCTACCCCGTTCTCGCCGGTCACGAGCACGCGGGCCTCGGTAGGCGCCACTTTTTCAATGGTTTCCTTGATCTTGCTGATCGCCGGCGAGTCGCCGATCATCTGCTGTACCTTATTGGCTTTGCGCTTGAGGGTCTTGGTTTCGTTTACGAGGGTGCTGCGGTCCATCGCATTGCGGATGGTGATGAGCATGCGGTTCAGGTCGGGCGGCTTCTGGATGAAATCGTACGCGCCCTTTTTCACCGCCTCTACGGCAGTTTCAATATTACCGTGGCCCGAGATCATGATAATGGGAACGTCGGGATTGCTTTCCACGGCCTTCTGCAGGAAGTCGAGTCCGTCGATCTTGGGCATCTTGATGTCGCAGAGCACTACATCCCAGGTTTTTTCCTTGAATTTTTTCAGGCCTTCTTCGCCGTCGGCTGCTTCTTCGATCTTGTAACCTTCAAAGGAGAGAATTTCAGACAGGGTTTTACGGATCGCTTTTTCGTCGTCAATGATCAGGATGGACGCCATGGTTGTCGGTGAGTTGGTTAATTAGGCTGCAAAGAAACGAAAAACGAAGGGAAGGTGTGGTGAAGACGTGA
>CBHWDR010000430.1:0-3795 GCA_966112575.1 uncultured Chitinophagales bacterium | reverse complement strand
GTGGCGTTCGGCCGCGAAATGCAGGTTGGCGATCTGGACGAGGCCTTGAGGATCTTCCGGCATCAGTTGCCGCGCCTTGGTGAAGTGCGCCAGGGCTTCCTCCGCCTTCTGCTGATGCGAGAGGGCATAGCCGATCTCGAAATAGGTGCGGCCCTGCTCTTTCAGGCGGAGCGCGCGATCCAGGTAGTGAAGGGCCGTCGGCCAGTCTTCCAATTCGTTGGCGCACCAGCCGGTGAGATAGAGCGCTTCAACATTGGAAGGCTCTTTGTCGGCAGCCTGCCGGAAAAGCGGGAAGGCTTCTTTGTACTGCCCCAGCTTTTTGAACTGGTTGCCCTGCTCCAGCCATTTGGCAGGCGTTTGGGCGAAGAGGGTGATCGTCAGCAGCAGTGCGAAGGGCAAAAGAAGGATCCGGGAGGTCACAGGCAAAATTTTCAGCAACATAAACAGCCTTCTGGATGGTGGCAATACCGCCCTCCACGGATAAGCTGGCAATTCCTTTGCTACATTGGGTGCATGTATCGATTCCTTGCATTTTTCTCCCTGCTGGCGCTGACCGCCTGCGATACCCGTCCACAGTCGCCCACCGGCGGCGCGAAGGACTATTCCTATGCCTGCCTCGACAGTACGGTCACCGGTGGCCGCATCGGCAAGGGCCTGGGTAAGGCCGGCGACGCCATCCGCGACCTCGCGGTGAATGAAAAGGAGATCACCGATGCGGTGCAGAACCAGTGGGGCGCTGCTTTTCATAAGGACGTGCAGGAAAGCGGCACGTTCAAGCTCATGGGCGCCGGCAAGATGCAGAGCGATCTCACGACCGTGCTGAACGAACTGCTGCAGGTGCGGGAGCAGCCTTCGGCCATCCAGTACCAGGTATATGCGGTGGACGACTCGCTGGTCAATGCCTTCACCTTCGGCGGGCGCATCTATGTGACGAAGGCGATGTACGAGAAGTGCGCGGGCAAGACGGCCCTGCTCTATGCCATCGTGGGCCACGAGATCGGGCATTCGGAGCGGGGGCATACGAAGCGCACCATCCAGGAAATGATCCTTGCGCAGCGGGTCTTTGGCGAGAACAATGCCGATGTGGCCCTGCAGATCAAGAAGGTGCTTACGGGTGCGTTCAATCAGCGCAATGAGCTGGAGGCCGACTACTACGGCACCGACCTCACGTACCGGCTCAACCAGGATATCTGTGCGGCGATCTCGTTCTGGAAGGAGATGTCGAAGAAGGAGAACAGCTATTCGCAGCTGGAGGATTTCTTCCGGACCCATCCCTTCTCCGCCCTGCGGGCCCAATGCCTTTCGGATCATATCCGCCGGAATTTCGATGCGCCTTGCTCGAAGTAGGCGGGGTTTTTCCCGGTGTGAGGCGCGTTTTTTTCCGAAACCTTGAAGGTCTTTAAGACCTTCAAGGTTTACGCGCGCGCTTGCGCCTTTAGAAATTCCCGGGAAAGGGCAAAAAACCGGGAAATTCGGTGAAAATCCGGCAACCTTCAAGGTTTATAAATCCTTCAAGGTTTGAAGAAAAGCCGGAATTTTAAGAGAAACCCCTGCCGCAGATCCGCTACCCCTTCCTAATTTTGCCCCATGCGCAGCTCCACACGAATCCTGATCGTTGCCGGCATCTTCCTGATGCTGCTCTTCGTGGCCACCTCGGCCGAAGCGCAATGCTCCGTATGTACCCGCACGGCCCAGCAGCTGGGTGAGAAACCCGCCAAGGGACTCAACGCCGGTATCCTCTACCTCGCCTTCATGCCCCTCGCCCTGATCGGCTTTATCGCCTACCGCTTCGTCCGCAGGGAGAAGAAAGTGCTTGCAGCAGAGCGAATGAGTTAATTCGGGAATGAGCGAATTCGAGAATTCGAAAATGGCGCCTCGATAAACTTAGGTGAGGGTAAGACCTTTAAGCGGGTACGAAAAGCTGGTTCAGGAAATCTTCTTCCACTGAGACAGGAAAACGCGACTGAAAGGTTCTAAAAGCCTGTTGGCCTATGGTGGCCCAGTCATCACGTCGCGACCAGGCTTCTTCCAGGGCAGCGTCGATCGAGGCTGCCGAGGCGTCTTCGCTGATCCAGCCATTCACCCCTTCTTCCACCCAATAAGGCATATCGCCGATGCGGCTCACTAACACCGGACGGGCAAGCGCCATGGCTTCCACCACCGAAAGCGGCATGGCATCGATATGCGTCATCTGCAGCAGCAGGTGCGCCGATGCCAGCACGCCCCGCACATCCGAAGTGTGGCCTTCCAGAAAGATCTGTTGCTCCATCCCGCTTTGCGCGATCTGCGCAGCCAGCGTCGCCCGGTCAGGACCATCGCCATAAAGATGCAGGGTCCAGTTGCGCGCCTTCCATTTCTCCGCCGAAAGCGCAGCGATCAGCTGGTCCTGCGCCTTGCGGCCCCGGTCGAGCGCCGCGAGCATCACCATTCGATACGAACCCGCTTCTGGAGGATAGGGAGCTGCTTCCCGGGGTGGCGCGAAGGTGATCGGATTCAGAAGAACGCCTGCGCGTGGTACGCTGATCTGCGAATTCGCCTGCAGTACTTCCGGGATACGCCGCGATGCAAAAAGATTGTGTTGCGCCTTGCCCGTCCAGTTGCGGATAGCCTCGGCCTTCGCACCGGTAAAGACCTCGCCTTCCTTGTAATTATGGACCAGTAGCACGAAGGAGCCGAGGTAGCGATAGGCTTCACGCCATTCGGGCGTACTGATCTCGAAGGCGCCGCAGTTCACCACGGTTCGTTCGTACTCGTTGAAAGGCAGTTGCGGGATCAGGCGCTTCAGCCGTCGCTTCGACCATTTATTTTGCAGGCGCTCGACCAGGTTCCGTTTCGCCCTTCCCTTATTCGGAAGCCAGTAAATCGTTGCGCCGGCTTCTTCGAGAGTCTTCATCTTCGCCTCCTTTGCCGACCAGTGATAAACGGCACAACCCACCTTCCAGCCCTTGCGTGCCGCCAGCAGGGCGCTGCGGTACCAGAGCTCTTCACTGCCGCCCCAGGGGGATCCGGCCATCAGCGATATGAAGAAAACAGAAGGCATCAGGACTTATGCGCTACCACGATGTAGTTCAGCGTAAAGATCTCGTCGCGGTATTTTTTGTCCAGCCAGATGGCGAAGAGGTTGCGCAGCTGTGTCAGCCGCAGCTCCATGAAGAGCAGCTTCTTCAATTTATTGCCCAGGGTTTTCCGCTTTCGGAAGGAATGATACATGGCATTCGTGCGCAGCTGGTAAGCCGCCGCCCACTTGCCTCCGTTGGGCTTGATATAATCGATCACAAATCCATGCTGCTCGAACAAATTGCGCAAGCCGTGCTTCGTATAACGGAAGAAATCGTAGGGCTCTTCATGCAGTTCCCAGGCAAAGGGCACCGTAAGGATCACCCGTCCGCCGGGACGGAGTACACGGTTGATCTCCCGCATCATCTTATCGTGCTCGAACACATGCTCCAGCACCTGCGTGGCCAGCACCGTGTCGAATTGCGCGTCGGGGAAGGCCAGCTCGGTCACCGGGCAGATCACATCCACGCGGTTGCGGTCGCTCTGGATGATATCGCAACCGACCTGGGTCTTCGTTACCGGGGCATACAGCGTTTCGTAGGGCTTGTTGCCGCAACCGAGGTCAAGGAAATCACCCTTCGCGTGATGGGCGATCGCTTCTTTGATATCCCGGATCAGGAAATAGTAATGGATGTAATGCGGGTGCTTGCTGGGGATATGCCAGTCGGCCACGCGGGGAAGGTTTTCCTGTCGGCTCATGAGCGGGATTCAATTTCTGCAAGATTAGGGGGTTTTGCC
>CBHWDR010000429.1:0-3801 GCA_966112575.1 uncultured Chitinophagales bacterium | reverse complement strand
TGCCGGCTGTTGCTTCTGCGCAGCGGCCCGCAACTCCGGAGCATACACGCGCGCTGCTCTCCGCAAAACAAGGCAGCATCGTACTGCTGGATTCCTTCCTGACCGAGCGCATCCCGAAGCTGGCTTATTCCAAAACCATTCTACCCGGGCCCCAGTTCCTCATCTCCGATGATCCGGAATACATCCGGGTACCCGAGGCGATCGCCCTGCAGGAAGCGGTGGAACCCGGAGCCGTGCGGCTGTATGTGTACAATGTGAATGGGATCAAGGAGCCGCAGAAGATCGACCGGCGGATCACGGCGGTGATCCGCAACCGGGGCAGCCAGCCCATGCACCTCCGCATGCTGCGCTATTCCTCCCAAAAACCCACAGCCAATTATTTCCAGGCCGGGAAAAACGGGCTGGCCGACTACTTCAACTCAACGGCATCAGCCCAGGTACGCACGATCGCTCCCGGCAAGGCCGTCGCCATCGACGAGAAAATGGAAAAGCAGGTGGTGAAGTATGATGAGCTGGCGCATGGCATCTATGAGTTCGTGATCGATCAGCCGGGAGAGGTGAGCGTGATCCAGACCGACCTGCAGACCACTGGTCCGGAGGCGCTGGAGCGGATCAGGACCGTACATCCAACGAATAAAAAGAATGCGGGCCGCGGACTGTTCGGCGTGAGCAACTACCTCGTGCGCGTGCCCGATACCATCGATGCCGCACAACCCATGCCGGTGCAGGTGGTGCTGGCCGACGGCAAGGACGATCCCTGGGTGGTGGGTACGGAAAGCACCACCGGAGGCAATTCAACGCTCGCCGGCAATTATGGAGTCATGTACCGGGTGGAAGTAAAATGGAAAGGGACCAAGGGAAAAGCGCTTGCCCTGGTCACCTGGAATGCCCGTGCCGGCGACAACCAGTGGTGTGGGGGCATGGCCAATGCGATGCAGGTCAGCGATGGAAAATTCAAAGCCGGCACGATCCAGCTTCCTTCGGATGCGCTGCGCACGAAGAAAGCGCCGGAAGCCATCCTCATCCAGGTGTTTGAGCCGGCACCCAATGGCGAGGTGCAGACCATCCGGCTTACCTATTCGCCGCCCGGGGCTTCCTGTTTGCCCACCCCGCTGATCTTTATCCCGATTGACGTAAATTAACCGGCTATACTCGAGTCCTTGAAAAGAAAGGCCACTCTTCGGAGCGGCCTTCTTTGTTAACACAACACAGAGAATACCAGGTCAGGGCAGGTGAACGCCGGCAAACTTCACGAGGTCGGCAAAGGTGAATGTGCCTGGTGTGGCGGCAGGCAGGAAAGGTGTGAACCCGCCGCTTACATTGAGGTAAGCATTCGCATCCCGCTTGAGCATCCGCACAAATGTTTCCGCAACGATCCGGGCACCGACCGGTCCGAGGCGGTCGCCGCTGCCGAGGACCGCGGCCTCGCGAAGGACATAATACCAAAGCGGTGTTTTATTGAGCAGCAGGTTACCATTCGACTGGAGGATGGCCACTTCATTTGCCGGCAGGCCAGCAGTCAGCTGGGCGCTGGTCATCGGCGTGATGCCGAACTGGTTGGCCATGCCTTGTCCGCTTGGCAGGCCCAGGGCCTGTCCCCTCCGGAGGTTACGGGTAGCAAGAATGGCCATGAGGCCCGACCCGCCCGGCAGCGATTCCAGTCCGGTAGCCATTACACTATCGATCTTACGGGCGCGGTTGAAGATCGGCGTCGTGATCCCCGTCTCGAAAAAAGCATTGAAGTCAACGACCCAGTTCGACAGAACGGGAAGGTTAGGGTTGCGGCTGAACTGGAACACCTGACCGAGGGTGGCGAAGGGGAAATTGAAGTTCACCCAGTACTGGTCGCGGATCATGCTGTGACCAAAGCGATAGGCCGCTACGGCAAACTCCACCGGCATGCGGAAGGGGGAGCCGATCGCTGCGGTCACCGAACTTAATGCGCTGTTCACGGCGCTGTCGCCACAAACCCGGCGCAGGAAATCATTAACCACGGCCCATTGGTAATGTTGCGTGACGATCTTCTTCGCTTCGATGAAGATGTCACCCGAGAATTCGGCAAGCACCAGCATATCCACCACTTCATTGTGAAAGCGCAGCATGGCGTGATGGAACTGCACCACCACCAGGTTCTCATCATTGCGTGGGTCGCCGATCACGGCGGTGTTGCTGCCCTTCATGCGCGGCACATCGAAATCGGTTTTGGCTACCATGCCCGAAGCGCCTGCCGCGCCGCCGGGACCACCCGGACCCGTGGGCGTATTGGAACCGAGGTGCATGCGGATGGCAGTGGAAGGCCCGGAGGCGGGAAAATCATACCGATAGGGCTCCAGGGCCGGGCCACGGCCATAAAGTGAGTCGAGATCGAGCACCGGGGTGCGCATGTTGTTGATGGTGGTGGCATCCACCGGGGCATCGAGGGTGGAAGAAACGTCGAGGGTGATGTCGTGATCCACGAACTGCCCGACATAAGTAAATCCAGCGGGGATCACCGAGTCGCCGGAGGTCTCGCGCCCCGGGTCGCCCATCAGGGCGCCGAGCTGGCAGAGAAGGGCCTGCGTGGCGGCATCGAAGGGCAGTTTGGTGGACGTGCGGGTTGCGGCGCTGGACAGGTAACCGAATTTGTCGGCGCAGGGGGATTTCACACCCGGGAAGGGGAAGTAACCCAGGTTGAATTTGGCGCCGTGGAAGCGCCGCGTGCCCTGCTGGAGGCTCTGGATCGTTTGGCGGATGTCCTCGGGCAGCTGCTCGAAGGGGATCAGCGCTTTGGGGTTGATTCGGTTGACCGTTTCCAGCACCTGGCCGAGATCTGTTTTGGGCCGGAGGCCGAAGGCCTGGATGCGGCTTTTCAGCTCATTGAGCCGGATCGGGTCGGGGTTGGGACGCACCTTGCTGGAGAGGGAGGCGAGGGTCTTTTCCGAGGGCGGCATATCCACCGTCCCGGCCTTCTTCCGGCCAACGGCTGAAGCTTTTAGTCCCTGCTGTTTGACCACGATGTTTTTGCTGCCCTTGGCAGCGGGCGCTTTTTTCAAAGCACCGGCCTGGGAGTTTGCTTTCCTGGTAGGCATACTATGTTGATTAATGGTTCCGGTGATCGCGGGCTTTCCGGTACAGGGGAGCAGTTTGGAAGGGCGTAGACAGATTAAAGCTAAGATTTATAAACAGCGGTCGTCAAGCGTAGTTACACGGTATTTTCCAACAGGCTCATCCGTACGGCTACGGTGCGCCGGGCATGCGATTTGTGCCCCTGCAGGCATGGCTTCTGCAGATAAGAAAGATAATGGTTACGTACAGGTGCGCGGCGCGCGTGAGCACAACCTGAAGAATGTGTCGGTAGACATTCCCCGGGATGCGCTGGTGGTGTTCACCGGCGTCTCCGGCTCGGGCAAATCCTCGCTGGCCTTCGGAACACTTTATGCCGAGGCGCAACGCCGCTACCTGGAATCGGTATCGCCCTATGCGCGCCGCCTGTTCCACCAGATGCCCAACCCGGTGGTGGATTCCATCGAAGGCCTCCCTCCTGCCGTTGCCCTGCAGCAGCAGCGCGGCGCCCCCACCACGCGCTCCTCGGTGGGCAGCGTCACCACCCTTTCCAACCTCCTGCGCATGCTCTATTCAAGAGCAGGGCATTACCCTAAAAGTCAATCGATCATCTATGCCGAAGGCTTCTCGCCCAATACGCCGGAGGGCGCCTGTCCCAACTGCCACGGTCTGGGACGGGTGTACGCCGTTACGGAGCGATCGATGGTCCCCGACGACACATTGACCATCCGCGAGCGGGCGGTAGCCGCCTGGCCTACG
>CBHWDR010000428.1:0-3808 GCA_966112575.1 uncultured Chitinophagales bacterium | reverse complement strand
CCAAGCTCCGCACCCTGGTGGCCGACCTGTTCGGTAAAGGCAGCCTGCCCCGGGCGATCGTGATGACCCATGCGCACTTCGATCACCGCGGCTCACTCATTGAGCTGGCCGAGGAGTGGGGTGTGCCGGTTTACTGTCATCATATGGAGCGGCCTTACCTCACCGGGCTCGCATCCTATCCACCACCCGATCCCTCCGTTGGCGGCGGTGCGATGGCCCTTATGTCCTTCGCTTATCCCAAAGGACCGATCAATGCCGAGCAGTACCTGCGGGAGCTTCCCGAAGACGGAACGATCACGGAGCTGGAAGACTGGCGCTGGATCCACACGCCCGGACATACGCCGGGCCACATCAGTCTGTTTCGCGAGAAGGATGGCGTGCTGATCGCCGGTGATGCCTTCGTGACCACGATGCAGGAATCCCTGATAGCGGTGGCCACGCAGACCAAATTCGTTTGCGGACCTCCGAAGTATTTCACGCCCGATTGGGGTACGGCAGCCCGCACGGTGCGGGAGCTGGCAGCACTCGAGCCCAATGTGCTGGCTACCGGTCACGGGCAGGCGATGTACGGCGACGCGGCGCGGAAAGAATTGCACAAACTGGCGAAAACCTTCTGGCAGCGCGGCATGCCCGCCGCCGGTCGTTATGTGAAAGAGCCGGCCCTCTTCGACGAGAACGGTATCCCGACCTATATTCCAAAAGCCCGCGGCTATTTCCTGAAGCGCCTGCTGACCGCAGCCGCACTCTTCGGGATCGGCTACCTGATCTATAAGCAGAAGCACAAGAGCACCGGCCTGCACAAGATGCTGCTGGGCAAACTGGGCAGCACGCTCAAGACCAGCTCCCTCGGAGCACTAGGCGCCGTTGCCCCGGCCTCCGCCGCACTGCCCGCGATCCCGCTGATTCCAGCACTATAGTGTTTAAAAGTTCCAGAGTTCAAAGGTTTAAGCGTTAGCTCATCGTTACGACAAGCTAACTTTTAAACCTTTGAACATTTAAACCGTTGAACGAGCTTAGGCCAACTGCCGCTTGTACAGTTGGACCGCATTCTCGTAGCCGAGGTAGAGGGCGTCGCAGACGAGGGCATGGCCGATGCTGACCTCATCGAGCCAGGGAATGTTCTGTTTGAAGTATTTGAGATTGTGGAGGTCGAGGTCGTGGCCGGCGTTGATGCCCAGGTTCAGTTCCCGGGCGCGTTTGGCCGCTGCTACATAAGGGGTTACTGACTGCTCGCGATGGCCGGCGTGCATGCCGCGGGCGAAGCCTTCGGTATACAATTCGATGCGGTCGGTGCCCGTCTTCGCCGCTCCTTCCACCATTTCGATCACCGGGTCTACAAAGATCGAAACGCGGATGCCTGCTTTCTGGAAAACCGGGATGATCTCGCGCAGATAGTCGCGGTGCCTGACGGTATCCCAGCCGTGATCGGAAGTCAGTTGTCCTAGTTCATCCGGCACCAGCGTCACCTGTTCGGGGCGCACCTCCAATACGAGATCGACGAATTTCTGTTCCCTCGAATTGCCTTCGATATTGAACTCGGTGCTGATGATCTGTTTGATCTGCCGCACGTCTTCATAACGGATATGCCGCTCATCCGGGCGCGGGTGCACGGTCACGCCGTCGGCGCCGAAACGCTGCGCGTCCACGGCAGCTTTGATCACATCGGGATTATTGCCTCCGCGGCTGTTGCGCAGGGTTGCGAATTTGTTGATGTTCACCGAGAGCTTCGTCATGCTGCAAAATTAGGGCTTCCGTTCAAGTGCAGGTACCGGATGAATTTGTAGCTTGTGCCGATGTCGCGCACTGCCATCCTGCTGCTTTGTTTTTTCATCGAACTGGCATCCATCAGCTTTCTCCGGAAATCGTTTGGCGCCCATGGCTCGGCCCTGCTATTCCTCATCTCCTCACTGGCAATCGGCTTCGTCGGGCTTCAGGCCGCGAGGCAGGTTGCTCCAACGGCACCGCTTTCCGGTAAGCGCAACCTCGGGCCGGCGATGGTGTACCTGCTGCTTGCAATCGGGATCCTGGCGTTGATCACAGGTCTCATCCGGCAGCACCCGGTGGATGTGGCCGAATCGGATATCATACCGCAGACCCAGGCTCTCGTGCAACGGCAGCTTGCGGGCAATTTTCCCTATCAGCCCATTCCGCTACCGGGCTACGAATTGTATCCGACCTATCAACCCCTGCAATGGCTGCCGTATTCGATCGCGGAATGGCTGCATTTCGATTACCGGCTGCAGGCCGTGGGCACGCTTTTGCTCATCAGTTTTCTTTTCCTGCTTGCCCAGGCAGGTCAAAAAGCCGAAGGCAACTGGCTCCTGGCTGCCCTGCTGCTGCTTCCGGTGCTGGTGCTCTATCTATTCAGCAAGACCATTCTCATTCGTACGCTGGAATGTGGCATTGCCGCCTATTACCTGCTGCTCTGCTGGGCCCTGTGGCGTCGGTCGGTAGTGCTGGTGGGACTGGGCCTGGTGTGTTGCCTGCTGTCGCGTTATTCGGTGATCTTCTTTGCGCCGTTTTTTATCGCCTGTGTGCTGATATCGCGCCAAAAGAAATATGCCCTGCAACTGGTGGAGATTTGCGTGCTGGGTTTCCTGCTCATCTATTTTTTTCCTTATTTCTCCAGGGATACCAGCATTTTCCTGAAAGGCTATCAATACCATTCGCAGGCGGCGCTGGCCGAATGGAAGGGGCAGTTCTGGCAGGCACCGGGTGATAAGCCGGTACAGCTATTCCGCGGCATGGGGATGGCCGGCTTGTTCTACGACCTGGTGCCGGGTACCGTAGCGCACCGATTGAACGTGCTCAAGACCGTGCACCTGGCGCTTTCCTGCCTTTCAGTGGTTGCACTGGGCGTGTATTATTACCGGAAAAGCCGGGATCTGTACCTGAATGTTTTTGCACTCGCTTCGCTGAAGATTTATCTATCGATCTTCTATCATTTCATCCAGATCCCTTACGACTATCTCTTCCTTACCCTGATCTATGTCTCGGTGCCCCTGATCTGGGTCTGCCACAACCGCCGGCATCAGAGCTCTTTCCAGGTGTGATCGGCGAGCAGCATCACGGAAGCGACGAAGCGCTGGTAGGGCATCGCGGCGCCCCATTCCTTGGGCGAGATCATGGAGATGAGGTGGGCGCCATCCGCCTTCTCGTAAAGATGATAGACCTGCCCGATCTCGGGCTTGAAGGAGAGTTTGGCCCCGTAGATCATCATCGACAGCTCCTTCCGCTTATGGATCTCCTGCGCCTGCAGGGCCAGCAGTTCCACCTGCTTGCGGATCTGTTCGAGCTGCATGTTGGTCTGTTCCTCCATTGCCGTAAGGGCCTTGTGCCGGATCACACCTTCTTCCGTAGGCTTGATGATCGCGCCGGAAACCGAAGCAGAATACGGCAGCACGCTCATTTGTTTATGGAAATACTCCGTATTGGTGTATTCTTCGCCTTCGGGCGTCCGGCCTTTCTGCGTGAGCTTGAGATAGCCATTGGGCTGCAGCTCATGGAGGATGTAGAGGCTTTCCTGGCTATTGCGAAAAAAGCGCAGTTCGAAGCTGAGCGAATCGGCAAACCGGGCTTCGGCCTGGTCAGCCAGCGCAGGATCGGAAAATTGCTGCCGCTCACCATCGGCCAGGATGCTGTAGGAAGAAGCGAAGCCCTCGCCGGCCAGGCTGGTCCAGCTGTGATGGATGCCGATCTCTTTTTTATTTTCCGTCGATTCCAGGCGATAAATACCGCTCCGGGGCCGTTCACCCCACTGGTATTGGCATTTTTCGGGGAAGAGCTGCCCGCTGCCGAGACAGTTATA
>CBHWDR010000427.1:0-3809 GCA_966112575.1 uncultured Chitinophagales bacterium | reverse complement strand
TTTTCGGTTGATGTTCAACGTTTGATGTTGCCCCTTAAAAAAGAGCGCGGCCCGGCCTCTTGAAGCACCCCGGCCGGAATCTCTTTACAGTCTTGCGGATTTGCGGGACATTTGCCTCATGAACGACCAACAGGACCGACCGGGCCGATTCCGGTTCGGAAAACTCTTCCAGTATTTTCTCCAGGGCTTGCTGGTGATGGCCCCGATCGCCATTACGGCCTATGCCGTTTACTGGGTGGTGTCCACGCTCGACAACCTGCTGCCGATCTTTGTGCGCGAAGAAGCCAACGGGCAGATCACGATCCGCAATTACGGGCTGGGCTTCCTGATCATTATCGTGGCCATCGTGCTGATCGGCTGGCTCTCCTCCTTCTTCATCCGCAGCAGCCTGTTCCACCTCTTCGACAGCCTCCTGAGCAAGACGCCCGGCATCCGCTTCATCTATTCCACTACCAAAGAGTTCTTCGAAGCCTTCGCGGGGGAGAAGAAGAAATTCAACAAGCCGGTGCTCGCCAATATCGACGACAATGACGTATGGCGCGTGGGCTTCATCACCCAGGAGGAAGTGACCGATTTCGGCTTCACCGACTACGTGGCCGTGTATATCCCAATGTCGTATTCCATAGCCGGCAACGTTTACCTGCTGCCGCGTGCGCGGGTGCGCGTGATCACGGATGTGAATGCCACGGATGCGATGAAGTTCGCCATATCCGGTGGTGTAACCAATGTGGATGATAAAGAAGAAGGACCGGTCAACCGGTAATATAGGCATGCACCCGCTTGCGGATCTGCCAGTTGAAGAACAGGCGCTGCAACAGGTAAACAGCCACTGAAATAAAAACAGGCAACACAACCGCCATTCCATCATCGGCGCCTTTCACCTGGTACATGATCACGGCGCCTGCGATCCCTGTAAGAAGGCAGATCCAGAAGGGCAGGCCGATGCCGAGCGTGCGGGCCGGGTCGTTGAGGGTGTATTGATAGAAACTGGCTTTCCGGTCTACATAAGCCATCACTTTCCCATTTGCCGCGATCAGGAGCACCTCCTGCCCGGGATACAGACGGGCCTGCCGGTCGTAAAGGGTGAGGGCGAGGTCCGTGCCGTTCTGGAGGCGGAACACGGCTTCGGTATCCACCGTCGTATGCACAGGCAGATTGCCCCAGCCGCCGGAGACCTTGGCGATCTTGTCGGTATGCAGCACGGAGGCATCATAATGGTCGAAGCGGAGGTCTTCGGTGGAGAAGCGTATAGGCATTGCGGTCAGAATTTTTTCCCGGGAAAACTGCGGTTCTTCAACCATTAGTCAAGGAGAAAAAACTCCCCGGAACCCCGTCGTTCACCCGGAAAATCGATTTAGTTATGGACCAATTTACATCAAAATACGTTTTGATGTATCCGCTTTGCCAACTCGCCCTTTCCCTGCTCCTGGCACCCGCCCCTGCCTGGGGCTTCTATGCCCACCAGAAGATCAACCAGTACGCGGTCTTCCTGCTCCCGCCAGAAATGATGGTGTTCTACAAGCCCCATATCGGCTTCATCACCGAGCATGCGGTGGATCCCGACAAGCGGCGGTATATGATCCCTGAAGAAGGCCCGCGCCATTATCTCGACATCGATCACTATGGCGCCTACCCTTACGATTCCTTGCCCCGTAAATGGGAAGACGCCCAGGCCAAATTCGGTGATTCCCTCGCGGCGCACGGCATCGTGCCCTGGTGGATCCTGACCATGAAAGGAAGACTGACAAAGGCCTTCCGGGAGAAAGATGCGGCGAGGATCCTCAAGCTGTCGGCGGAGCTGGGCCACTACATTGCCGACGCCCATGTGCCCCTGCATACCAGCTCCAACCACAACGGGCAGCTGACCGGGCAGAAAGGCATTCATGGCTTCTGGGAAAGCCGGATCCCCGAGTTGCTGGCCGAGAAGGAATGGGACTTCGTTATCGGAAGGGCTTTTTACATCCAGAATCCTTCCGCGTTCACCTGGAGCCGCCTGCTCCAGAGTGCGGCGGCCTCCGACACCGTGCTGCGGTTCGAGCGGGCACTCACGGAGAAATTTCCAGCCGATGCGAAATATGCGTTCGAGTACCGCAACGGTATCTTGGTGCGCCAATACTCGGAAGGCTTTACCCGGGCCTACGACCGCTCGATGAACGGTATGGTGGAACGACGCATGCGCGCCGCGATCGAAGCCATCGCCTCTTTCTGGTACACCTGCTGGATCGATGCCGGCCAGCCGGATCTCAAAGCCCTGATAAACCTGACATCGAACCCGGACAGCGAGGCGGAATTCGAGCGGCTCAACCAGGCCTGGCGCAAGGGCTCCATGCTCGGCCGGCAGGAATAGGGTATTTTTGCGGCATGACCGAATTCACGCCGGGTATCGCCCCCGCCACTGCCAGCACGCCGATCCTCAGCAAAGGGCCTCATAACTTCAATTCGGGACCTTCGATCCTGCCGCGCGAAGTGTATGAGCAGGCGGCCGAGGGCATCCTGAACTTCAACAACAGCGGGCTGTCGATCCTCGAGATCGGCCATCGCACGAAGCTCTTCGGCGCCGTGCTCGAGGAGGCGATCGCCCTTATGAAAGAGTTGATGGAGCTCGATGCCGAGCACCAGGTGCTCTTCCTCCACGGGGGCGCTTCCACCCAGTTCATGCAGGTGCCGATGAACCTGCTCGGGGAAGGTGCAAAGGCAAGCTATACCGATACCGGCATCTGGGGCGCGAAAGCCGTGAAGGAAGCGAAGCTGTTCGGACAAGTGGAGGTGGCCTGCAGCTCGGAGGAAGAGCGTTACACCTACCTGCCCAAGGGCTTTGCGGTAAACCCGCAGTCGGCCTACCTGCACCTCACCTCCAACAACACGGTGGAGGGCACGCAGTGGCAGGACTTCGCGCCTTTTTATGGAAGTGGCGTGCCGCTGGTAGCCGATATGAGCTCGGACATCCTTTCCCGCCGCCTCGACTTCAACCGTTTCGACCTCATTTACGCGGGTGCTCAAAAAAACATCGGCGCTGCCGGCGTGAACGTCGTGATCGTCAACCCGCGCTGCCTGGGCAAAGCAGGCCGCGCCATCCCTACCATTCTCGACTACCGCCAGCATATCGAAGCGGGTTCCCTGCTCAACACACCGCCTGTTTTCGCCATTTACGTCTGCCTGCTCACCCTGCGCTGGCTGAAGAAGAACGGGGGCGTGGCGGCCATGGAGCGCATCAACGAAGAGAAGTCC
Source organism: uncultured Chitinophagales bacterium (assembly GCA_966112575.1). Taxonomy (GTDB): domain Bacteria; phylum Bacteroidota; class Bacteroidia; order Chitinophagales; family Chitinophagaceae; genus Flavisolibacter. The sequence continues at coordinate 581 of CBHWDR010000427.1, read as the reverse complement.
CGGCTACTCTATGACACCATCGAAAGCCTTCCGCTCTTCCGTGCCACGGTGGCCCGCGAAGACCGCAGCAAGATGAATGTGGTCTGGGTAGCGCACGAGCCCGAAATAGAAAAAGAATTCCTCGCACTCTGCGAACAGGAAGGCATGGTCGGCATCAAGGGCTATCGCACCGTGGGCGGCTTCCGTGCTTCCCTTTACAATGCACTTCCGATGGAGAGCGTGGTGGCGCTGACGGAGCTGATGAAGGAGTTTGCACGGAGAAAAGGATGAGGTGTGCGGAAGTTAAGTTGGAGAGGCAAGCGTATTCATAGTTTGCTTTAGACCTATGGTCAAGCTGAACAGTGTCAGGATAACCAACTGCGCCGGAGTGCGGTTAGCAAGGCCACACTTTCTTCTACTGATCCACCTGTTTCAGCTACCATATTCTTTACAAAGCTGTTCTCTTCTTCTTTCTTGATATGTTCACTAACTACTCTATTCACCCGATTAAACAAATCCTGGTTCGTACCGCAAATTCTTTTTATCTCTCGACCCACCACTTCTGCACCGATGCCGAGGCCGCCCGCATCTACGACAAAGCC
>CBHWDR010000426.1:0-3814 GCA_966112575.1 uncultured Chitinophagales bacterium | reverse complement strand
TATCAATTACATAGACGCCTCTCGATATTTGGTTTATATCTCTACCGTTGCGGTACTTTTTTATAATGTCAATTTCCCTGCCACCGATAATTCCTTTTTTTTCTTCTTCTGTCAGGATGAAGCCGTCGCCATGGGGAATTATTCCTCTCGCTGCAATGTTGGAGTTACTCAAAAGAACTTTAGCGTTTGATAGCTTAGCTCCTATCGTCAAATCGGATTGAATCAAGCCAGTTTTTTGAGTTAAAGCGATTTCTTGCTCCCCGTTTATGTGGATTTGTTCAATAACAATTTTATCTAACCGTCCGGGCATTCGACCAAGCACTCCAACGGTCATTGCAATTCTTACAGCCGCACCATCGCTTGAATCAACCCAAGGGTGATCAGGAATGGCATAGCTGATGGAGATTGGCGGTTTATTCTCCATAGCATTTTGAATCACTTTCTTATTGAAGGATTGCGTGATGCTATTTGTCGTGATTAGGCCAAATCTCAACGTGTTTGTTTTCTGAAGTTTGTTTCCCGCAATGAACCACCAGTACATAACTAAGTCAACACTATCAGGAACAGATTTTTTATAAGCCCTTCTAAGTGCTTCAACATATCCATCCCCTAAAGCCTCTCGCATTCTCTTATTTCCAATAAACGGCGGATTTCCCACAATGAACTCCGCCTCTGGCCACTCGGCCGGTTTAGGGTCGAGGTAATCGTACACCGGGATACGGGCTGTTTCGTCGGGCACTTCCAAACCGGTCACCGGATGCGTCTTTGTGCTCACGCCATCCCAGCGGGTCACGGGCTTTCCTTCGGCATCAAGGCGGGGCACGCGTTCGCGGTAGGCCAGTACCGCGTCCTGCTGGCGGATGTTGCCAAAGGCACGGAGGATGGGATCGTCGAGGCGCTTGGCATCACCAGAGGTGCGGAAATGCCATTGCAGGTAGCCGATCCAGAGCACCACGTCGGCAATGGCGGCGGCGCGGGGGTTGATCTCAAGGCCCAGGAACTGTGCGGGCGTAACGGTATAGGCCCCGCTCATGTCGAGCCCGATCTGTCCGGGGAAATGGCGCAGGTATTCGGTCACCTCCGACTCGAGCCGCTTGAGGTGTTCGAGGGTTACGTAGAGGAAGTTGCCCGAGCCGCAGGCCGGGTCGAGGATGCGCACCGAGCAAAGGCGGCGGTGGAAGGCCTGTACTTCCTTGCGGGCGCCTTCGATATCGCTCTGCTCTTCCAGGATCACGGCAGCGGTGCGGGCGGCTTCCCATTCTTCGCGCAGGGGCTCGATCACCGTGGGCATCACCAGGCGCTCCACGTAGGCGCGGGGCGTATAATGGGCGCCGAGCTTGTGGCGCTCGCGGGGCTGCAGCGCTCGTTCGAGCAGGGTACCGAAGATGGCCGGCTCCACATGCGCCCAGTCGGCCTGCGCCGCCTGGATGAGCAGCTCCAACTGTGCGGCCGTTACCGGCAGGGCATCGGCATTCTTGAACAGGCTGCCGTTGAATTGCCGTACGCGTGCATGGAGGGCCGGGGCAAAGCCGCCGGTGTCCATCGACTGCCAGAGGGCGCCCAGGGCATCGGGGAAGAGGTCGATCTGTTCTTTATAGGTGGTGATCAGGATGGTGAAGGCCTTTTCGGGCAGCAGGCCCACGTCTTCGGCAAACATGGTAAAGAGGCAGCGCATCAGGAAGGTAGCCACTTTCTCGGGTGCATGGCCCGATGCTTCGAGGGAGGCAGCGAGCCTGCCGAGCCGTTCGGCCAGTTCGCGCGTCACCCGCGCCGCGCGGCGCGAAGGGTCGAGGGCCATCGGTTCGGAGAAGAGCAGGCGGAGGCGATCACGTACCTCTTCCTTTTCGAGGTCTTCGAGCCGGATGCGGTGGCGTTGCGGGTCAGGGTAGGGGATGTAGGTCTTGCCCTGCCGCGCGAAATCGGAGTAGAGGTCAAGGCAGTAGCCCACGTCGGCCACCACCAGGAAGGGCGGCCAGCCATCAGATTGCGGCAGCGAGCGCGCATAACGGAGCGCCTGCTCTTTGGCACTTTTCATGGACAGCTCCCAGCCGCGGGTGTCGCGTCGGGCGGTTCCGCTCTTGGTTTTTACGGGAGCCAGTCCGAGCGCGCGGGCTTCGGCATCATCGGCCGCGCCGGCGCCCTGCTTGGCTTCGAGCACGAAGCAGTCTTTTTTATACAGGTCGATGTAGTTGGTGGTGGTGCGGCCTTCGCCGTCGGCAAATTGCACGGGACGTTCGAAGCAGTAGTGGTCTTCGTGGGCCTTGCGCGGTGTCTCCACACCGATCAGGTCACAGAGCTCGGTGAGGAAGAGCTGGTAGTTGGCCTTTTCGGAGGCGCCGGAGGCCTTCCAGCGAGCGATGAAGTTTTCGATGGGGGAAGCAGCGATTCCGGTTCGTTCGGGCATGGCCGCATATTACGAAGTTTTTGATTTAGTTATTTACGGCCAACTGGAAGGTGTAAAAAGTCTGCTTTGTTCTTATTTCAAATCCTCCGTAATCTGATCAGAATAATTTGACCCTAATCGGTCTACTCTTTTGAACGATCCAATCACTCCTCAATTCAACCATAATCGAGGCTGGATGATGTTCATAATTGAAGCCCTTTTAGTGTTGTGGATAACTATTCTGCAACAAAAATTGAGAATTTACAGAATGACTTTGCTAAATTTGTTAGCAAATGGGGGTTATGCACATTTCAGCGCTAGTCAATCCAAACAGGGTAACAATAGCAAGAGAAGCAAGAGGATTGACCCAGCAGGAATTAGCCAGCAAGCTTAGGGTGCACAAGGCGAATATCTCCCGGTTAGAGAACGGAGGAAGTGTTGTTTCGGAAGCCGTGCTTCATGCCATTGCGGAAGCCACCGGCTATCCCCGGCAGTTCTTTTTCAAAACAGGTTCCCCTGTGCCAGTTCATCTTTCCTACAGAAAAAGGCAAAATGTACCGGCAAAGTTGATCACACCCATTGAAGCGCACATAAACATCATTCGGCAGCATGTCCAGGAACTGACTAGTGTTCTAGGTAAAGTGAAGCCGAAGATTCCTGCTATCGAAATTGGGGCGGAGATCACTCCTTCCCATGCGGCAGCTATGGTGCGTCAGCTATGGGGCATAAGGAATCCTGTGGTTGATAGTATGACGAAGGTTTTGGAACGGCAGGGTATTTTGGTAAGTGCTTTCGACTTCGAAACCGAACGTGTAGACAGCAGAAGCATCTTTACAGAAGACGGCTATCCGGTGGTCTTTTTTAACAGCAGGCTGCTGGGTGATCGCCTCCGGTACTCGCTGGCATTCGAGTTGGCCCAACTGGTTTTACATACGAATACCAGCGTGTCTCCCGAAAGAGACATCGGACGCGAAGCAAATGAGTTTGCCGCAGAGTTTTTGATGCCTAGCGAAGCAATCGGTAAAGACTTTCAGCATGGGATAAGCTTGCCTCTCTTGGGCGAATTAAAACGCAAGTGGAAGGTTTCGATGATTGCATTATTATATCGAGCAGACGATCTGGGTTTCTTGACTTCCAATCAGCGCCGGTATCTACTTCAGCAATTCAATGAGCGAAAAATCAGAAGGCGTGAACCGTTGGAATTGGACATAGATATTGAGTATCCCACGCTGTTGAAAGCCTATTTAGAAGAATATAGGTCGATGCTTAACCTGACGGATCCAGAGTTCATTCAACATTTGGCCATACCTGTGTCGGACTTCATGAAGTATTACGGGTAGAAGCTTCTTTCATTACTTAAAACGAGTCAACATAAATTTTATGAGCACTAAGAAAAATGTGGTTGAGATCCGGCCGTACAGTCTAACTGAG
>CBHWDR010000425.1:0-3815 GCA_966112575.1 uncultured Chitinophagales bacterium | reverse complement strand
TCGTACAGATGAAGAACACCATTCCGGACAAGAAAAACCAGATCTGTCCGTCCCCCGGAACTCCGTACGAATGTTTCCAATCCCCTGAAAACCGTTCCGCATTCCTTGAATAAACCGTAGCAGAATAATCCAAACCTAAGGGTCGGCATTGTTTCACCCAAACGAAAACAATGTTGAAAAAACAATTGATTCGCTCCGGTATTTTCGGGTATGGTTGCATGATGCTCCTGCCCAGTCCAGCAGAAGTACGCAGCCAGCCAAAAGATCGCGTTCAGCCGCAATTCCTTGTTGCCGCTGCCATGGACACCACGATCCAACGCACCACGATCGACACGCTGCACACGGTTCCCGCAACCATCACCACAGCGGCTGCGCCTTCGCTCCGCCTCAACCGGCAAGCCTCCGAATTCGTGACCGGTTATCTTAAGCGCGAAACAGAATTCCTCATAAAAACAAAAGCGCGCAGCGCCGTTTATTTCGACATCATCGACCGGGTACTTGCGCAGCATGGCCTTCCACTTGAACTGCGTTATCTCGCTGTTGTGGAATCCGATCTGAAACCCGCAGCCCGTTCCCGCATGGGTGCACGCGGCCTCTGGCAGCTGATGCCAGAAACCGGCCGCGATTACGGGCTGAAAGTGAACGGTTCCGTTGATGAACGTACCCATTCTTACAAAAGCACGGTTGCCGCCGCGAAATATATCAAAGGCCTTTATGCCGAATTCAACGACTGGCTGCTGGTTGTTGCCGCATACAATGGCGGTGTCGGCACCGTCCGGAAAGCCATCCGCAAATCCGGATCAAAAAGCTTCTGGGCCCTTCAGCGCTTCCTGCCGAAGGAAAGCCAGGCGCATGTAAAACGATACATTGCCACGCATGTTTATTTCGAGGGAAAGCCGGGCGAGACCACGGTCACCCGGAATGAATATGCTTCCTATAAGAAATTGCTCGACGCGCATTACGCCAAGCTGAATGCTGTGCCCGCGGATAGCCTGCTGGCCATTAAGTAACCGGAACCCTATTCCTTAACCACGTTTGACATTGGAATGCTTCAGGCCCCGACACCGTCGGGGCTTTTTTATGCGCCTCCACGCGTGTCGAGTGTGAAGCCGATCGTTGTGCCTACGTTTTCTTTGCTGCGCACGTGGATGGTCTGGCCATGCGCTTCGATAATGTGTTTGCAGATGGAAAGTCCCAGTCCGCTTCCGCTGACATCGCGCCCGCGGCCTTCATTGGTCCGGAAGAAGCGCTCGAAGATGCGGTCGAGGTATTTTTCAGCAATGCCCATACCGTCGTCGCCGATCTCGATGAGGATCTGCTGCCCGTCGGTATTGTAGGCGCTTGCTTCCGTCTTGCCTCCATGCTTGCCATACTTGATGGAATTGCTCACGAGGTTGATGAGCACCTGCCGGATCTTCTCCTTGTCGGCATAAACGGTGAGCGGCTGCTCGCAGCCTTTTTTGATGGAGAAGTGGATCTGCCGCTGTTCCGCCTTCCAGCTCAGGGCTTCGAAGACCTCACGGATCAGGTCCTGGATCACAAAATACTCTCCGTTGAGCTGGAGCTCACCGCGCTCGAGCCGGGAGATCTCATCGAGGTCACGGATCAGGTTCACGAGGCGCTCTACATTGTTGGCCGCACGCTGCAGGAAGCGCCGGTTCACCTCGGGGTTCTCGAGGGCGCCGGACAGAAGGGTGTCCACATAACCCTGGATGGCGAAGACCGGTGTTTTGAATTCATGGGAAAGGTTTTGGAGGAATTCCTTACGGAACGCCTCATTGCGCTGCAGCACCGCTACTTCCTGGCTGCGCTGCTCGGCCCAGTTCTCCACGTCTTCCCGTACTTCGTCGATGCTCTTGCGGGGCAGGATGTATTTATAATAGGTCTCTTCGCGCCTGGACGCCTTTGTTTGATTGATGAACTTATAGATCAACTTGATCTTGCGGTAAATGAAGTTCTGGAAGATCTGGAAGATGAGAAAATAGGAGCCAAGGAAGATGAGCACCAGTGCCGACAGGCCCACGATCCAGTTGCCATCCAGCAAATAGATGCCCAGGCTGATCGGCAGGGCCAGCACCAGCGCCGTAAAGGCCGCGAGTTGTCTTGGTGAGAGATTTTTCAATTCGATGAATTAAATACAAAGAACGCGGATCTAAAGAATACAACGGATTTACACAAATGTTCTATTTATATGATCCGCGCAGATTCATTTGATCTGTTGAATCCTTGTTCTTTTTCTCACGAGATCTCAAACGTGTATCCTACGCCCTTCACCGTGGTTATGCAGTCGAGGCCCAGCTTCTGGCGGATCTTGCGGATGTGGACGTCGATGGTGCGGTCGCCTACGATCACATCATTACCCCAGACCTGGCTGAGGATCTCGTTGCGGAGGAAAACCCGGCCCGGTTTGGAAGCCAGCAGGTAAAGAAGCTCGAATTCTTTCTTTGCCAGGATGATGTTCTGTCCTTCATACTGCACCTGGAAGCGTTCCGGGTCTATGATGAGCTTGTCGAGGGTCAGCGACTGGTGGTCGGGCTTCTTGAGGCGGCGGAAAAGGGCGTTCACCTTGCTCACGAACACACTCGGACTCACGGGCTTGCTTACGTAATCGTCGGCGCCGGTGCCGAAGCCGCGGATTTGGGTTGATTCATCGGAAACGGCCGTAAGGAACATGATCAGGGTTTCGCGGAAAGCGGCCTGGGCCCGGAGCAGCTCACAGACCTCCATGCCGTTCTTGCGCGGCATCATCATGTCCAGCACAATGAGATCAGGCTGGTACATCTTTGCCTTATGCAGGGCCTCATCGCCATCACGGGCCGAGATCACCTGATAGCCCTCTTTTTCGAGGTTGTATTTCAGGATCTCGATGATGTCGGGCTCGTCGTCGGCGATCAGTACTTTTCGGGACCTGTTGTCCATTCTTCGTCTTTGTGCCGCAAACCTACAGGAAACAAGGCTGCGGAAGCAGTAACAGGCCGGAGGAAACGAAGACTTAATGATTAATTAATCAGCTAACCAACGATTTATACGTCTCAACCGTCCTTATTCAAGCTTAACGAATGCTTCACGAGCGGTCCTTTGCCGCCTATTGCCCGGGGCGGTTCGGGTATTAAATTTGCACTATGATGCGTATGACGCGTACCACCAGTATTCTTCTGAAGAGCCTGTTTCTGCTGACCGGGTTACCCGCCCTGTCTCAGACTGCCGTAAAGCAGGTCGACAATGGCTGCAAGCCACCCATCGGGCGCGCGCTCTGGCACGACCGGATCGACCGGGAGCAGCGCAATGCCCTCCGCTATTCCCAGGGAAGTCTTCCCGATGACGTCAAATATTTCGTGAACCAGACCCTTACGAAGAAGGTCGATTTCCTCCAGTGCAAGATCGAGACCGACACGGCGCAGGGCGACCAGCGCAAGAAGTCTTACCTGGCCGGTATCGAGAAGATCCTGAAAAATTTCTCCGTTCAATACAGCCGCCGGCGCTTCAATGCGGCGCACCTGCCTTCGGTACTCGATGCGTATGAGACCGCGATCGCGGCCGACATGAAGAAGGAGTCGGTAGAGGGCATCGTGGTCCGGAATCCTTATGACGTGGGGATGCTGTTGCTGGCCAGCGACGCTTTCGCTTCCAACCCGGGCTACAAGGCCTCGAAGAATGAGCTGCTGCGCAAATATTGCCATATCTATCCCGACCAGGTCTTTGTGCAGCTCTCGCAGAATGCCGATGTTCCTTTTCGCGATTCGCTGATCAAGATGGCGGGCTATCGCTTCCCCAAGAAACTTTACGACTATGCCGCGGCCGACAATAAGCTCGGG
>CBHWDR010000424.1:0-3831 GCA_966112575.1 uncultured Chitinophagales bacterium | reverse complement strand
ATCGCCCACATCGCCGGCGGCGCCATGGGCTACCTCTTCATGCTGATGCTGCAGCGCGGACGCGACTGGGGACAGTGGATGAACAATGTGTACGACTGGGGGAATGACCTGTTCAACCCCGACAAGCCCGCCAAAGGCAAGAGCACCAAAACTCAGCTCTTCTACAAAAGCAAGGTTCAGCCCTTCAAGAAAACACCCCTGATCACCCAGCAGAAGATCGACGAGATCCTCGACAAGATCAACCAGAAAGGCTACCAGTCGCTGAACGAAGATGAAAAAGAAGTCCTCAAGCGCGCGGCAAAGGAAGACCTGCTCTGAAGGAAGATGATGGACTAAGAATTTGAATCCCGGCTGATGGCCGGGATTTTTATCGCTGATCGCTGATGTGCTGATCGCTGATCGTTACATCAGCGATCCTAAAATCAGAGATCAGCGATCCCTTCGCACTAATTGGCCTTCCAACGCGTTATTTTCGTACCGATGGCTATCCGCTACCGCCGCATAACCAAGATCGTCTTCATCGTGCTGCATGCCGCTACGGCCGTGGCTTTTGTGCTGGCCTCCATCGCGCCCTACCTCAACCCGAAGAACTGGTGGCTCATCTCGCTCATCGGACTGGGCTTCGGATTCCTGCTGGTGACGCTTATCGCCTTCATCTTCTTCTGGCTCGTGTTCCGACCGCGCTTTATCCTCCTGTCCATCATCCCCCTGGCTATCGGGTACAAGGGCATCTCGGTCTTCTTTGGCTTCCACGTTACCGATAAGTTCGTGCACGAAAAAGCCCCGGGATCGATCCGCCTCGTACACTGGAACGTGGCCCGCTTCACCGAATGGCGGAAGAACAACAACCGCGGCAGCCAGACCCGCCTGAAGATGATGGACCTGATCAAGGAACAAAACGCCGATGTGCTCTGCTTCCAGGAATTCTTCACCTCAACCGACCCGCAGTATTACAACAACCTGCAGTATGTGCTGAAGGAGCTGGGCTATCCCAACTACTATTTTTCCTGGGACGGCGATGGCTACCGGCAATGGGTGGGACAGGCGATCTTCTCGCGGCTGCCCATCATCGATAGTGGCCTGATCCGCTTTCCCAGGCCGAGCATGCCCGAAGCCCTCGTGCACATCGATATCGCCAAAGGCAGCGACACCCTGCGCATCTTTACCACGCACCTGCAATCGGTGCAGTTTAAGAAAGAAGACTTCGAGACCATCGAAAAGATAAAGAATACCGACGAGGTGAAGGTAGAAACCTCCCGGGGCATCTTCGCCAAGCTCAAGCGCGGCGTGATCAACCGGGCCCGCCAGGCCGATATCGTGAAGCAGGTCGTGTCCCAGTCGCCCTACCCGAGCGTGCTCACCGGCGACTTCAATGATGTGCCCAACTCCTACACCTACTTCACCATTCGCGAAGCGGGGCTCACCGATGCCTTCCTGGAAAATGGCCTGGGCATCGGCCGCACCTTTCGCGATATCTCGCCTACCCTCCGCATCGACTATATCCTCCACAGTCCCCGAATGGCCATCCGGCAATTCAACCGGGTAGACAAGAACCTGTCGGACCACTATATGCTCGTGGCTGACATTGCCGTAAAGAAGTGAGGGCTTATCTTCGCCCCATGTTCCGCCGCTATTTATCCTGTTGTTGAGTTCCGTCCCGGTCCGTCCCTTCGGAGCCGGTGATTTCCGAATTGGCTAATTTTCTCATTTCTAATTTTCGTCATGAGCGAACTCAAGATCTACAACTCCTACATCCGCGATAAAGAAGTCTTCACCTCCCTCACGCCCGGACATGTGGGCATGTATGTCTGCGGCCCCACCGTGAGCGGCGAAAGCCACCTGGGCCATGCGCGCCCCTACATCACTTTCGACGTGGTCTTCCGCTACCTGCAGCACCTGGGCTACAAGGTGCGCTACGTGCGCAATATCACCGATGCCGGCCATTTTGAGGAGGAGGGACGCGAAGCCGAAGACAAGATCTCCACCAAGGCCGTGCTCGAGAAGCTGGAGCCCATGGAGCTGGTGCAGAAATATACCAACCTCTTTCACTGGGCCTTCGACCGGTTCAATTGCCTTCCGCCTTCCATCGAGCCCACGGCCACCGGCCATATCGTGGAGCAGATCGGCATGATCGAAGAGATCATCCGCGCCGGCTATGCCTACGAGGTGAACGGCAGCGTGTATTTCGACGTGAAGAAATACGCCGAGTCGCACGAATACGGAAAGCTGAGCGGGCGCATCGTGGACGAGCTCCTCGAAACCACGCGCGACCTCGAAGGCCAGGATGAGAAGCGGGCCAAGACCGACTTCGCCCTCTGGAAAGCGGCGCCCGCCGAACATATCATGCGCTGGAAAAGCCCCTGGGGGGAGGGTTTCCCCGGCTGGCACATCGAGTGCTCCGCCATGAGCACGAAATACCTCGGCAAACAGTTCGACATCCACGGCGGCGGCATGGACCTGCAGTTCCCGCATCATGAGAGCGAGATCGCCCAAAGCACCATCTGCAATCACGTAGCGCCCGTTCGTTACTGGATGCACAACAACATGATCACCATCAACGGCCGGAAGATGGGCAAGAGCTACAACAACGTGATCCGCCTGACAGAGCTGTTCAGCGGCGATCACCCCGTGCTCGAGAAAGCCTATTCGCCCATGACGGTGCGCTTCTTCATCCTGCAGACCCACTATCGCTCCACGCTCGACTTCTCCAACGAAGCCCTCCAGGCAGCGGACAAAGGACTGAAGCGCCTCATGGAGGCCTACGAATGGCTGAAAGCAGCAAGCCACGAAGCGGGCAGCGTGAATCCCGAAACGGATGCCAAGGTGGTGAAGCTGGTAGGAGAATTTGAAGAATACATCAACGACGATTTCAATACGGCCCGTGTGCTCGCCAATATGTTCGAGCTCGTGCCGGTGATCAACTCGATGAAGGACAAGGTGCAGCCGGTCGGCAGCCTCTCTGCCGAAACCTTTGCCCTGCTGCAGGCGCAGCTGAAGACCTATATCGAAGATATCCTGGGCCTCCGTTCAGAAAGCGAGAGCGAGACCGACAAGCTCAAGGCCGTGATGGACGTACTGATCACCCTGCGCAAGGAAGCGCGCGCCAAAAAAGACTGGGCTACTTCCGACAAGATCCGCAACCAGCTCGCCGAAGCCGGCATCCAGCTAAAGGACGAGAAGGACGGCAATATGAGCTGGACCCTTTCTTAAGGAAGAACGCAGATTGGGATGATGGTCATGATTTTCGCTGATGGATTTCGCGAGAGATCAGCGATCGAAACATCAGCGATCAGCGATTACAATCCTGCTGATCATAAGAATCATAAGAATAAGCGTTCCTCTCGCTCTGCCCGCACCATTTCCCGTTTGCCCGGAGGGCCTTGCAGCTTCGTCACCGTGAAGCCCGCGGCCTGCAGGGCGCGGCGCACATCGCCCTTGGAGCAGTAGGTGGTGAGGATGCCGCCTGGATGCAGCAGGTCATGAAGCTGCCGAAAGATGGCCTCCGTCCAGAGCTCGGGCTGCGCGGCGGGCGCAAAAGCATCATAGTAGATCACGTGGTAGTTCCGGGAGGGCCGGAAGTCCTGCAGCCTGCCCGCCACCTTGTGCAGCGTGAATCCTTCCCCGAAGGGCACATCCTCCCCCCAGGGAGCTGCATGCAGCCGAGCGAAGAGGGGGGCCTCGTTCAACTCCTGTCCATAATTCAGCAAAGCGGTTTCCTCCGCCGCCAGCGGGTAGGCCTCCACAGCCGCATAATGGACGGAGACACCGGCTTCCTTTGCGGCGATGGCCGTGAGGAGGTCGAGCGGGATCTTCTCCCCGTCGTCGAATCCA
>CBHWDR010000423.1:0-3841 GCA_966112575.1 uncultured Chitinophagales bacterium | reverse complement strand
CCGGTCCCGGCAGGTGAGTCGCCCGGACTCATTGCCCGCGATGGCCGCGGGCGGATCTGGCTGACGACCTACGGAAGCAGCCGTTCGCTCAATTATTGGGACCCGGCTACGGGCGCCACCGGTCGGATTGTCGATATCTTCCTCAACGCTGAGGGATTTCTCGATGGCTTCATCGCCCGGATGCTCATCGACCGAAACGGGGATCTCTGGTTCACTTCGAATTTCAATGGGCTGATACACCTGAACCCGACCACCCTCCGCCCGGAATTACACAAGCACGACCCAGTGAACATCGCCAGTCCCTCCACCAATCAATTCGGTGAGGTATTCCAGGGAAAGAATGGATTTATCTGGGTGGGCTCGGAGGGGAACGGCGTAAATTATTTCCACCCGGACCAGAACCTGTTTTCCACCCTGCTGCCCCCGATCTCGATCATCAAGGAGATCCCTTCACTTTGGGCCCGCACTTTTGCCGAAATGCCGGATGGAAGCACCTGGGCCGCTTATGGAGGAGGGCTGGTACGGCAGTCGGCTGCGGGCTACCAGTTGTTGCGCAGCTCGCGGGAGCAGCCCAACCTTTTGTACACCAACTCGGTTCGTTCCCTGCTCGCCGACCGTAGCGGCGATCTCTGGATCGGTACGGCGAATGGCATGAACCGCCTGCGAAAAGGCAGCCTGCGGCCCGAAACATTGGCGGAATCCGATTCGCTTCCGCAGACCTTCTACTGGTGCCTGCTCCAGGACCTGCAGGGCACCGTCTGGATCGGGGAGCGCGACAACCTGCGCTACTGGAAGCCGGGCGAAAAGACGGCCCATAGCATTGCTGCCCACCCGGTGCTTGCGCCGCTGTTCAACCGCGGCGTGCGCAGCATGTACGAAGACAGCCGCGGAAGGATCTGGCTGGGCATGAACGGCTCCGGCCTGGCGATGTACGACGGCGCGGCCAACCGCCTGCAGCAATGGCGACGGAAATCGGATACCGACTCCACGCTCGTCGATAACCTGATCATCGGGATTACCGAAGACCGAGCGGGCATCATGTGGTTCAGTTCTTTCACGGGGCTGATGTCGATGGACCCCCGAAGCGGAGCGGTCCGCTGGTATACCCGGGAGAACGGGATGCCTTCGGTAAAGACCTCCGGCCTGCTGGTGGATGCGCGCAACCGGCTCTGGATCGGGAGCACGGCCGGACTGCTGGTGCTCGACAGCGCCCGCCAGCGTTTTCGCGCCTTCGACGTGCGCGACGGCCTGCCGACCATGGAGTTCTCGGATATGCACGCCTCGCGGTTATCGAATGGCGACTTCGTTTATCCGACCCTGCGCGGTTTCATTCGGTTCAACCCCCTTAATTACGAAGCGGTGAACCGGCAGGTGGACGTGGTGGTTTCCGGACTGGGCATTTCCGGGAAAATGGATGCGCAGGCAAATACCGAAGACCTGCAGGCGCTCGACCTGAAATACGACCAGAACTTCCTGGCCTTTGAACTGACCGGGTTTAATTACAACAACCCTGAACAGACCTGGTACGCCTATAAGCTGGAAGGCTTCGACAAGGACTGGATCTATACGAAGGACCGGCTGGTCAATTATACCAACATCCCCGGCGGCGATTATACATTCCGCTACAAGGCAACCGCGGATCCGAACAACTGGCCTGCTGCCGACAAGGCGATCCGGGTGCGGATCGGCACGGTCTTCTACAAGACCTTCTGGTTCTGGATCGGCTTTTCGCTGCTGGTGCTGTTCGCAATCTACCAGCTCTATCGTTTCCGATTGCGGCAACAGCAGCGCATTTTCCGCCTGCAGACAAAAGCACAGGCCCTGGAGAAAGAAAAAACGCAGGTGCTCTATGAAGGCCTGAAGCAACAGCTCAACCCGCATTTCCTGTTCAACTCCCTCACTTCACTGGCAAGCCTGATCAAGCTTGATCAGAAAGTGGCCGGCCAGTTTCTCGAGGGGATGTCGAAGATGTACCGGTATATCCTCAAAAGCAGCGATCACGAACTGGTGCCGCTGGGAGAGGAGCTGCGGTTTATCGAGCACTATATCCACCTGCAGAAAGTGCGCTTCGAATATGGGCTGGACGTGAAGGTTGATGTAGCGGAAGAATACCATTACCGCCGGATCGCACCCGTGACCCTGCAGAACCTGCTCGAGAACGCGATCAAGCACAACGTCATCGATGATGAAACCCCGCTGCAGGTCGTGATCGGAGTGGAAGACGAGTTCGTGGTTGTCCGGAACAATCTGCAGCGCAAGCGCTTTGTGGAAACCAGCAACAACCGGGGCCTGGCCAACCTGGCCACGCTCTACCGGTACCTGAGCCGGCAGCCGGTGGAGATCATGGAAACCAAGACCGAGTTTATCGTTAAAATACCCCTGTTATGAAAGCCGTCATTATCGAAGACGAAAGCCTGATCGCGAAAGAACTGCAGTCGAAGATCACCGCGGTAGCGGGTGATGTGCAGGTGCTGGAGCGCCTGCCGAGCCTGAAGACCGCCCGTAAATGGTTCATGCAAAATGCGGAGCCGGACCTGCTCTTCATGGATGTGCAGCTCAGCGATGGGGTAAGCTTCGAGCTTTTCGAGCAGTTCCAGCTTTCCTGCCCGGTGATCTTTACCACGGCGTATGATGAATATGCCATCCGCGCTTTTAAAGTGAATGGGATCGACTACCTGCTGAAGCCTGTTGACGAAGAGGAGCTCCGCCAGGCGATCGAGAAATGCAGGCGCATCCACCAGTCGGCATCCCGTCCGCCTTCGATGGTGCCCGAGCTGATGCAGAGTCTCCAGCTGGCGCAGCCCGTTCAACCCTTGTACAAGGAAAAGTTCATCGTGAGTGTGCGGCACAACTGGATCCCGGTGAATACGGCGGATATCGCCTGTTTCATGCGGGAGAACCTGAACTATCTCTATACCTTTTCCGGCGACAAGTACATCCTCGACTATACCACGCTGGAGGAGATCGAGGAACTGCTCGACCCCCGGTTGTTTTACCGGGCCAACCGGCAGTTCATCGTCCATATCGATGCCATTGGCAGCGTTCGTCCGCACGAAAACCAAAAGCTGGGCGTACACCTCCGGCCGCCCCTGAAATTCGAGGTGGACGTCAGCCGGGAGAAGGCGCCTGCCTTCAAGAAGTGGCTCGACCGGTAGGAGGGAGCCGCTTCAGGTTTCTCGGGTTACCCATCGGCCTGAGTGCGGAATTTTTGCCGCAACCCGAGGCCGGCAGCTAGCGGCGGCGCTCGCTTCCCGTTTAGGCTGGGCTTCGTTTTCCATGCAGCGTCGTGGTCCGGTTTTTTGTCCATATAGCGTTACCAATCCTGCGAAATCCCCCCTCCAAAATTCCAATTACGATGAAAGGCCTTCATTCCGTTTGTTATGAAGGAAACATTTGCCCTTGCCGCCGACCTGCTGTACATCGCGTTTTCCGTGATCATCTTCCCCCTGATCCTGGTACTCGATCTCGTATTAGTTTGCATCGCCTTCCTGCGCTACTATCCCCTGTTGCGCAAGCGCCTGGCCGCGATCCACTTCCATCCCCTGCAGTCGATCCATCAGTACCTGCTGAAGCATCATCTGCTGGTGACCCGGAAATGATCCGGTGCCTGGCGGCCTCTACCATTACTTCAAGTTGGAGCCATAACCTGTCTGGTGTTGTTGAGTTTGTGCGAAAAAATTTATATGCGTGGTCCGTGGCAAATGCTCATTTTCCTGCCTACCTTGGCAGCTGATTCCTACCCTGTCGATCTCCGACCCGCTCCCCTTACGTTTAAAAAATTCATATGAAACAAGTTCAAAGGAATGCCTTTGCGCATCCTCTATTCTTCCTGGCTGCTCTT
>CBHWDR010000422.1:0-3853 GCA_966112575.1 uncultured Chitinophagales bacterium | reverse complement strand
GCCTCGCTATAATCGATTCCTTTGACTTGTTTGAAGATGAATTTGATCAGCCCTTCAAACATGTTCAGGATATCCTCCTGTTCCACGAAACACATCTCGCAGTCGATCTGCGTGAACTCCGGCTGCCGGTCGGCGCGCAGGTCTTCATCGCGGAAGCATTTCACGATCTGGTAATACCGGTCGTAGCCGCTCACCATCAGCAGTTGCTTGAAGGTCTGGGGCGATTGCGGCAGGGCATAGAACTGGCCTTCGTTCATGCGGGAAGGCACCACGAAATCACGCGCGCCTTCCGGCGTTGATTTGATCAGGAAGGGCGTTTCGATATCCATGAAGCCGTTCTGGTGCAGGTAGTCGCGCGTGGCGCGGTTGACGGCATAGCGCAGCTCCAGGTTCTTCTTCACCGCATTGCGACGAAGATCGAGGTAGCGGTATTTCATCCGCAGGTCGTCGCCGCCGTCCGTATCGTCGGTGATAGTGAAAGGCGGAACGGCCGATCTATTCAGGATGGTAAAGGAAGAGACGGTGATCTCGATATCACCGGTCGGGATATTCCCGTTCTTGCTCGTACGCTCCGTGACCAGACCTCTTGCCTGGATCACGAATTCACGACCCAGGGGATCGGCATCGAGCTGTGGATTCAGCGCTTCATTGAAATACAATTGCGTGATGCCATAGCGGTCGCGCAGGTCCACGAAGGTGATGGAACCGAACTTGCGCACGGTCTGGACCCAGCCGGCCAGCGTTTCTTCCAATTGAACATGATGCAGGCGGAGTTCGCCACAGGTATGCGTACGATACATAAGGCCGCAAAGATAACCGTCAGGACTGAAGTTCGATGCCGATCTTCCGCATGAGGATCGATGCGTTGAGGGAGGTGCAGATGCCCGGTTTCAGCCGGTAGTCAAAATAGAGTTCTTCGCCTTCCACCTGCACGTCGAAATGGTAGTTGCCGATCGCCTTCGGGTACTCGTTGGCCAGCCCGGCCAGCTCCACATCATGCGTGGCGATCACGGCCACGGCATCCTGCCGGATCAGCTGCCGGATGAGGGCCGCTGAGCCGGTATGTCGGTCGAGCGAATTGGTGCCGCGCAGGATCTCGTCGAGCAGGATGAACAAGGGCTCGTGCCGGTTCACGGATTCGATGATCGACTTGAGCTTTTTCAATTCCGCATAAAACGTTGAGGTATTCTCGGCGAGGTTGTCGGCGATCCGCATGCTGCTGACCAGCGAGGAGGGCGAAAGCGTGAAGGCTTTTGCGCATACGGGTGCGCCCATGCGGGCCAGCACCAGGTTCACGCCCAGGCTGCGGAGGAAGGTGCTCTTCCCGGCCATGTTGCTGCCGGTGATCAGGGCGATGCGACCCCTGCCTTCCATATCGAAATCGTTGTTCACCCGCGTCTGCGCGGGGAGGAGGGGATGTCCGAGCGCGGTGGCGGAATAGTGAAAATGTTCGGGATGAAATTGCGGCTCGCACCAGTCGGGCTGATTGAAACGCAAGGTGGCGAGCGTGTGGATCACTTCCATCTCGGCCACGATCGCGAACCAGTTGCCCAGCCGCTCACGGTTCCTGCGCCGCCATTCATTCAGCGACAGCATCTGCCGCACATCCCAAAGCAAAAAAGAGTTGAAGAACAGCAGCCCTGCCACGTTCAACCGCACGTCAAAGCGGTCGAGTATTTTCTTTAGCTGGCGGATCTCCCCGCCGGCCTTGCTGCCACCGGCGGCTGCCTCCTGCTGCAGGGCAAGCAGGCGTCTGGACCCCACCTCGCGGCTTTCGATCTGCTCCATCAACCGCTGCAGGGTCGCGACCTCGTTCACGATCCCCGTGAGTTGGAGATAGGGTTTGATCGTGTTGCGACTGAGGATCATCGACACTGCGAGATAGAGGCCGAAGAGTCCGGAGAAGGTGCCGGCGGGGAGATAGCCGAAGATCGCCGCGCCCGCCGAACCGATGGTGATGATGGTATAGATCTCCACCAGGATCTTCCAGTAAGAGGCGGTGAAGATCCGCTCCTCTTCGTCGATCCATTGTTTGGCTTTGCGTTCGGTGGCCAGGCTCACGTTGGAGCTCTGCGCCCGGGCCCCGAATTCCTGTCGCCATTCGATGTCCGGCGCCATCTCGCGGGCGGCTTCCTGCCGTTGGCGTGCTTCTTCGGTCGACAGGGGTTGCAGCAGATTCGCAGCCAGCAGGCCGCGACCCCGCTCCGTGGCGCACCGGTTGATCCACTGGTAAAGCGACGAGGGGCCGAAGAGGTCAAGGTCATTAGCGTATGGATGCTCATGAGGCTGGAATCCGTTCCCGTCGAAGCGATCCGTGAAGTCGTAGCGAAGGCAGCGCAGCTCTTCTTCGTTGATGCGGATCAGCTCTTTGGCATGCAGGATCCTGCGGTTGTTGTCCACATCGCGCGAAACGAGGAAGAGCAATATGCCGAGTCCCGCGATCAGTGGAATAAATCCCGGGTTGCCCAGTTGCGTGAACACGGCATAGCTGATGCCGATGGTCAGGAGGAACACGAAGAGGCGGAGCCAGCCCAGGCGGCTGCGTTTGCGAAGCAGTTGCTGGTGGTGTTGCTGGTGGAGTTGGAGTCGTTGCTGATAGCTCTGTTCGGGCGCCATGAATTCAATGGATTATTTCGTGAGGATACGGGTAAAGCGGCGTACATCGGCCTGCGGCGTTAGGGCCGTGCCGTGTACGAGGTGCTGGGCCAGCTGGTGTGCAAAATAAGGGGCCAGCGAAGTCCCTTTCGAGCCCATGCCATTGAGGATGCCGATCTGCGGCTGCGCAGGATGAAGGCCTACGAAGGGACGGCGCTCCACGGTGGCGGGGCGCACGGCGGCCTTGTGAAACAGCACGCGGTAGGGATGCCGGAGCCAGTGGTTGAGGATCGCGGTTGTTTGGTCGTAAAATGCTTTCGTCGGTTCGACGTCGGCAAACTCGCGTGCATAATTGGCGCCTACCCAGAAAGTGTGCTGCACGGGGAGGGGCGCCAGCAGGAGCCCGCGTTTGAAGATGTGGTCGTTGCGCAATTCGCGGCACTCGATCATCAATGCTTCACCCTTATTGGGCGAGAAGGGCAGGAGCTCGAACCAGCGATTTTTTGCGCCGGTGGCACCTTCGCAGAAGATGAGCTTTTCGGCTGTAATCGATCCGTAACGCACGCCCTCATCCTTCACCTGCAGTTCTTCGGGCCGGAAGGCCTCATCGATCAGGGCTTTGCGGTCCATCAGCTGCTTGCGCCAGTCGGCCATCAGCAGCGAAAGGCTGACGGTATAGGCCGGACGGATCTCGCCGCAGCCGAGTTCATAGTTGAAATCCTGGTTGAAATGATTTTGGTCGGGATAGGCATGCAGGTAAGTATTGCGTTCCTCCATGCGTTTGATGAAGGTGTTGCGGGCCTGTACGGTCGGGAAGAAATCGATCACGCTGCGGGGCAAGATGAGCTGGGTATGCAGGTAAGCCTCGAGTTCTCGGTAGGTCTGGAGGGCGAAGGGGAGGAGCTCATCGATCATCCAGGAATGGGCATAAGGCCGGCCGGTAACGGGGTTGATGATGCCGGCCGCCAGTTTGGATGAAGAATGCCCGTGCTCATCGTCGATCACGATCACGCTCTTGCCTTCGCGTTGCAGGAACCAGGAGAGAAGGGTTCCGCATATGCCCTGGCCCACGATGAGATAATCTGCCTGCATGCCGCGAAGATAGATTCCTAAAAAGCACCAAACCTCCGAGGTTTTATAAACCTCGGAGGTTTACGCGCACGCACGCGCCTTTAAAATCGAGGAACGATGGGCCGAAATCAAGGCAAAACAGGCAACCTTGAAGGTTTTATAAACCTTCAAGGTTTGGGAAAAATCT
>CBHWDR010000421.1:0-3858 GCA_966112575.1 uncultured Chitinophagales bacterium | reverse complement strand
CGAGACAATGATCAACAACAATCCCGTGATCGAGAATGCGGCCGAATACCTGAAGCATCCCTATTCCGGCATCAAGGCCAATGCCTACGACATGGTGCTCAACGGCAACGAGATCGGCGGCGGCTCGATCCGCATCTTCCAACGCGAGCTGCAGGAGAAGATGTTCGCAGCCCTGGGCATGAGTGAAGAAGAAGCGAAGCACAAGTTCGGCTTCCTGCTGGGCGCTTTCGAGTACGGAGCGCCCCCACATGGCGGCATCGCCTTCGGCTTCGACCGGCTCTGCTCCATCCTCGGCGGCTCGGAATCGATCCGCGACTTCATCGCCTTCCCGAAGAACAACGCGGGCCGCGATGTAATGCTCGATGCACCGGCAACGATCGACGACAAGCAACTCAACGAACTGCACATCGCCCTCAAATAATGAGTAGCCCGCATCGCATAAAAGCCAGAAGGAGCCTCGCCGGGCTCCTTCTGCTCTTTCTGGGATTGCCCTTCCTGCTCCTGGCCTTGTTCGAGACCGACAAACAGCTTTTTTCGCTGGGCTTTCTCGGCTTCGTTGCTCTTCTTTCCGGCATTGCGTGGCTGGTCCTGGGAAAGATGTGGATCGAATGGGATGAACAGGAACTGCGCCTGCATCATGCGCTTCGAACGGATAGGATCCGCTGGCACGAGCTGGTCCATTCCTCCACCGAGTGGCAACCTCAGGCAGCCAATACGATCTCCTTCAACTGGAACTTCGAACTGGCCGATGGCCGCACCCACACCATCGGGCTTGGCTACTACTCCCGGGCCGATATGCAGCTCCTTGCCCGCACCCTCCTCAAACGGGCGCCCCAGGCCCGATTCGGGAAGCGCATCCATGATTTTGCCGAAGGCCGATTTCCCTGGTATTTGCGGTAGGACTAAAGTCCCGTGTTGATCTTATCCTCAACCCCAGGCTGTCCCGTCCCGAATGGTCGGGACCGGGGCAAGTGTTATTCATTCTTTATGGTGTTGAATCTTCTATTCGAACCATAAACCGTCGTCGGGCGCCCGACCGACGACACACACTCTCTCTTAGCAACCTCTTAGCACTCCCGGGCACAGCCTTTGCCTCTTCAGGCCATTCATGCATCCCTTACTGACCCTAGTTATCACCATGACCCTATTCACCTCCTGCAGCACCGGTTCGGCGGAGCGGCAGCTACCTCAATACGACTATTCCCAGGCTAAGATCATCCGTGACCTCCCTTATGGCAGCGATTCCCTGCAGCGCATGGACCTCTACCTGCCGGCCGGACGATCACCGCAGCAGACGAAAACGATGATCCTTATTCATGGCGGCGGTTGGAACTCCGGCACGCGCAATGAGTTCACGGCCTATATCGATTCCTTCCGGCGGCGGATGCCCGACTGGGCGATCGTGAACCTCGACTACCGCCTGGTGGGCAATGGCCGGGCCTGGCCGGCACCGGAAGAAGACGTGCATCAAGCTGTGAACCTCGTTGCCGACAGCAGCGTGGCCTTTGGCATTCGCCGGAATGGCCTGGTCCTGCTGGGCGTTTCGGCCGGCGGCCACCTTGCGCTCCTGCAAGCCTACAAGCATGCCGATCCGCAGGTGGCCGCGGTGGTAGACTTTTTTGGTCCC
This sequence comes from uncultured Chitinophagales bacterium, assembly GCA_966112575.1. Taxonomy (GTDB): domain Bacteria; phylum Bacteroidota; class Bacteroidia; order Chitinophagales; family Chitinophagaceae; genus Flavisolibacter. The sequence continues at coordinate 2,231 of CBHWDR010000421.1, read as the reverse complement.
ACGGACCTTACGGCCATGTACCTGCAGCCCTGGCATCCTTTTGTGCCCATTGCGCTCCAGATGGTCACGGGTACCAACCCGGCCCTACAACCGGGCAAGTTCCGGGAATGGAGCCCGGTGATTTATGTCGGCGCGAAAACGCCACCTACCCTCCTGCTGCACGGGGCCGCGGACCCGGTGGTGGACCTCAGCCAGTCGAAGAGCCTGAAGAAGAAGCTGGATGAAGCGGGCGTGACCAACGACCTGGTCGTTTACCCGGGCCAGCGTCATGGCTGGCAGGGGAAGGACCTCACCCACTCGTTCGACCGGATCGAAGCTTTCCTGCGCCAGACGGTAAAATGAGGCGCATCGGCGATTTTTTAGGCCTTATTGGAATGACATATATTATTTTCGACAGATGAAGCAACTCAGCCTTTTCTTCCTCAGCCTCGTTTTTCTTGCCTCCTGCCAGAAGGGTTCCGAAGAGCCCGATTCCGGTCCGCTTGCCGCCCAGACGCAGATGAATGTGGCCTATGGCAGCGATGCCCAGCAGAAGATGGATATCTACCTGCCCGCAGGCCGTACCGACACCACGAAGCTGATCGTGCTGGTGCATGGCGGCGCATGGGTTGAGGGCGATAAGAATGATTTCAACAGCTATGTGGCCGTACTGCAGCAACGCCTGCCGGGCTATGCGATCGCCAATATCAATTACCGCCTCGCCACCACCAACAGCAACAAGTTCCCGACGCAGGAGAATGATATGAAGGCAGCCGTTGATTACCTCGCACAGAAGAACGGAGAGTTGCATATCTCGCAGAAATTCGTATTACTGGGCGCTTCTGCCGGCGGGCACCTCTCGCTGCTCCAGGCCTACAAGTACACGAGCCCAAAGATCAAAGCCGTGATCTCTTTCTTCGGGCCCACCGATATGGCTGCTTTGTATGCCGCCTATTCCGGCAACACGATCAACCAGCTCGGCATCCAGATCCTGATGAACGGAACGCCGGCCACCAATGCCGCGCTTTATACCTCCTCCAGTCCGATCAATTTCGTGAATGCCCAGTCAACGCCCACCCTCCTGCTGCACGGTGACGCCGACGTAGTGGTGCCGGTGGCGCAGTCGCAGGCCCTGGCAACAAAACTGGCCAGCTTCAACGTGCCGCACCAGATCCAGGTCTATCCCGGCCTGGGCCACGATATATGGCCACCAACGCAAATGAACCATGCCTTAAACCGCATCGAGAACTACATCCGGCAATATTCCAATTAATAAAAAAGCCTCCGTCAGTTGACGGAGGCTTTTTTCTATGGTCTTCAGGATGTTTAGCGTAAGGCCATGAATGCCCAGGCCGCGATGGCCGAGCCGATCATGGGACCCACAACCGGCACCCAGGCATAGGCCCAGTCGGCCGGACCTTTGGGCCCGATGGGCAGCAGGCTGTGCATGATCCGCGGCGCGAGGTCGCGGGCGGGGTTGATGGCATAGCCGGTCGGGCCACCCAGGCTGAGGCCGATCCCCAGCACCAGGAGCGCCACCGGCAGCGCGTCCAGCGCACCGAGGCTGTTTTGCGGTGCAATGATATAGAGCACGGCGAAGATGAGCACGAAGGTGCCGATGATCTCCGTGACCAGGTTGGCCACCGTGTTGCGGATCGCGGGGGTGTTGCAAAAGACGGCGCGCTTGAGCTCACGGTCGTCCGTAACCCGGAAGTGCTGGTAATAGGCTGCCCAGACCGCGATGGAGCCCAGCATGGCCCCGAGCATCTGTCCGCCGATGTATTGCGGGAAGTCTTCCCATTTGATCTTCTCCGTCATGGCCAGAGCCAGGGTAACCGCCGGGTTCAGGTGGGCGCCGCTGGCTTTTGCCGACACGAACACGCCAACGAATACCGCGATCGCCCATCCGAAGGTGATCACGATCCAGCCGCTGTTCTGGCCCTTGGTGCGGTTGAGCACCACGTTGGCCACTACGCCATTGCCCAAGAGGATGAGCAGGAAGGTTCCGATAAGTTCGCCAGTAAAGATGTTCATGAGGTGAGTTGTGAATAGTGAATAGGCAGTAGTAAATAGGCAATAGTGAATTGCTTCGAGTCGCCAACGAATCGGCGATCTCTTAATCCGTTTCGGTCCAGGCTTGTGCGGCGCGGATGGCTTTGCGCCAGATGCGCTGATGCTCCGCACGGCGGGTCTCGTCCATGTTCGGCTCGAAGGCCAGGTCTTTTTTCCAATACGCCACCATCTCCGCGGTA
>CBHWDR010000420.1:0-3873 GCA_966112575.1 uncultured Chitinophagales bacterium | reverse complement strand
GCCTATCTTTGCCGCCTATGTTTGACAAGCTCGACGCCATCAAGGCGCGATTCGAAGATTTAGGTGTAGCGCTGACCAACCCGGAGATCATTGCCGACAACCGCAAGTTCGGCCAGCTCTCCAAGGAATACCGGAGCCTGGAGAAGATCGTGCAGGCCCGCGACCGGTACCGGAAGGTGCTGGACGATGTGGAGTTCTACCGGGAAGCGCTGAACGGGAGCGATGAGGAGATGCGGGAGCTGGCCAAGACGGAACTTCCCGATGCCGAAGCGAAGCAGGAGGTGCTGGAGAAGGAGATCCGACAGATGCTGATCCCGAAAGATCCGCAGGACGAGAAAAATGCCATCCTGGAGATCCGTGCGGGCACAGGTGGCGACGAAGCTTCGCTGTTTGCCGGTAACCTCGCCCGGATGTATATCCGCTACTGCGAGCGCAAGGGCTACCGGACGGCGATCCTCAGCGAAAACGAAGGAGCCGTAGGCGGATACAAAGAGGTGCAGATCGAAGTGACGGGTGACGATGTCTATGGCACTTTAAAATTCGAATCCGGCGTGCATCGGGTGCAGCGCGTGCCCGATACGGAAGCGAGCGGACGGGTGCATACCAGCGCCGCCACGGTAGCCGTGATGCCCGAAGCCGACGAGGTGGATTTCGAACTGAAGGAAAGCGACGTGAAGATGGAGACCGCGCGAAGCGGTGGTGCGGGCGGCCAGAACGTGAACAAGGTAGAAACGAAAGTCCTATTGACCCATATCCCGACCGGAACGGTGGTGGTGTGCCAGACCGAGCGGACCCAGCTGGCCAACCGCGAGAAGGCCATGCAAATGATGCGTACGAAATTGTACGAAGAACAAGTACGCAAACAGGAAGAAGAGATCGCCCGCCACCGGAAAAGCCTGGTGAGCTCCGGCGACCGGAGTGCAAAAGTGCGCACTTACAATTTTCCGCAGGGACGTGTGACCGATCACCGGATCGGGCTGACCCTGTACAATCTCCAAGGTGTGCTGGACGGGGATATCGATGAGCTGATCGATGCGTTGCAGTTCGCGGAAAATGCAGAGAAGATGGTGAAACAGAGCTAATTGTGGTGGGATCGAGTAAGAAATTTCCCGCTACTAACAGCAGGCATCAGACGCTGTTCTTGATCGCGCTCAATCTTATTGTCAGGCTTTTGTCAAGGGAACTGTGCCGTAATAGAATTAGTTCTACGAACGCGTATTAATTAATCACCGATCTTGAATTGGCATCATTTTTTCTAATAGTCCTGTAGTTCTTCGAAAGGCTTTCTCTAATGAAATTCTAATCTCAGATTTTGAAAGCCTTAACAAACAAGTTGAAACTATTGGCAGCATATTTGCGTTAATAAAGACAGTTCTTCTCACATAAGCAGTCAATTTTCTCATAAGCAGTTAGTTTTGGTTGCGACCCCTGTTTCTACAGGGGTTTATTTTTTTTATATACCCACCAAGCTATTGCTGCTCCCAACAGACCTCCGGTCATATCCGCCCAGACGTCGTTCAGATCGAACGAGCGGTTGACCACCCAGTGCCCCTGCACCCATTCTACCGACAATCCATAGATCAGCAAGACAACCAGTAATACCATCGCTTCATTTTTCCGATGAAGCTTTAAGGCCGTGCGCGCCAGAAAAGCAAGGACCAGGAACAAACCGATGTGCACCCATTTATCGAAGTAGATGGCCGAGAGCCAGTTCTCTTTTGGGAAAGCAGAACCTGGAAGGAAGAACAGCACATTCATGAGGGTGAACCAGAAGAGGAGCAGCCAGGGTTTCCGGAATATCGTCCATTGGAGCATGCCACAAAGTAGGATAAAAAAGGGCCTCCGAAAAGGCCCATAAGATAACCAACTATGAAGTGCAATGTGGAAACACCACGCTTCCCAAGCTATGTACGTGAAAGCGTTCGCGACGGATTTACAAATTGCGTACGACGATCGGATTGGAAGTCGGTTGCGGGCTGCCGCCTTTGGGCTCAAGCGTGATGGCGAAGGCCTGGGCATCGCGCACATTCTTCATCTGGTAGAGCATGCGTTCCTGCTTCACCTCGATCATGCCGAGGTCGATGGGCTTGCCGTTGAGGAGGGCCCAGAGCTGGTATTGCTTGTCGCTGGCCGGCTGCGGCATATTGCCAACGAGCATATAAACGTCTTTGGAGGTCGTATCCCAGAAGATGGTAGCGTACATATCACCGCTCTTCAGGGAGGCCATTTTCATATCCGACTTCGCCAGCATCTGTGCATCGCGCTCCATCGACTGGAGGCGGGTTTCCAGCTCCTGATTGCGTGCCGTGAGGTTGTGCAGGGCTGCCGTATCGGTGGCTGGCGCGGAGGCGCGCAGCTCCTGGTATTTGCGGTTGGAATCAAAGCCCCACCAGGCGGCGCCGGCGAGGAGGACAAGGGAGGCGGCGGCCACCCATTTCCAGGGGTTCATGCGGCGCACCGGTGTTTCCGACACCTCTTCATCGGAGGAGGCGCTCGTCTGCACCTGGACCAGCTTTTCTTCCACCAGCCCTTTCAGGTGGAAGGGCGGAGCGGGTGCATCGGCAAGCAGGCGCTCCTCGAGCGACTGCTCGAAGGCGTTGCGTGCTTCCGTGACCTCGGGGTATTGCACACAAAGCTCCTCGAACTCCTTTCGTTCGAGCTCGGTGGCGATCCCCAGCACGTAGCTTTCGATGATCCCGCTTGCTATGTATTCTTTAATGTTCACTTCTATGACAATAGGGTCCGTAATTGAGTCAATGCGCTCCTGATCCGGGTCTTCACGGTGCCGAGGGGAATATCGAGGGCCTTGGCGATCTGCTCGTGGGTATATCCTTGGAAGTACGAGAGGTCGATCAGGATCCGGTGTTCCACTTTCAGCTTCTGGATCTGGTTCTTGAGTCCAAAGTCATCGATACCGGTGCGCACAGTGGCCAGCGACAGCTCGCCGTCGAGGGAAACCTGGCGCTGGCTCTGCTGGAAGCCTTTCGAACGGGTTTTGTCGATCGCCGCATTCCGCGCGATGTTCAGCATCCAGGTAAAGAGTCGTCCCTTCGATTCGTCGTAGGTCTCGATCCGTCGCCAGATATTGACAAAGGTTTCCTGCAGTACGTCGTTGCTCAGCTCACTATCGCCCACAACCTGCTGGATGATCCCGTAGAGGGCACCTGCATAATGGTCGTAGAGGTAGCTAAAGGCTTGATTTTCCTTTTGCCGCAACGCCCGAACCAGTTCATATTCTTCGTATGTGACTTTGGCGCTCAAATAGTTGGTTAGTGGTCAGGAGCTCAATGAATATACGGTGTAGGGTCACCTTTGGATTTCCTATCCAACGAGCCCGGTGTACGCTTCGGCGCTCATCAGAGCCTCTACGTCGGAAGTACTGGCCACCTTCATCTTCACCATCCAGCCATCGCCATACGGGTCGGTATTCACGAGGTCGGGGTTGGAATTGAGCTTGGGGTTCACTTCGGTGATGGTTCCGGCAACAGGCAGGTACAGGTCCGAAACGGTCTTCACCGCTTCCACAGTACCGAACACCTCACCGGCCTTCAGTTCCTGTCCTACAGTCTCGATCTCCACGTAAACGATATCACCCAGTTCGCGCTGTGCGAAGTCGGTGATGCCGATCGTGGCTTCGTCGCCGTTCATCTGGATCCATTCGTGTTCTTTGGTATAACGCAGGTGTTCAGGAAAGTTCATAAACAGGATTTGACTGCAATATTAAGGGAAAGGGAGGAAGTTAATCGATATGAGGTGTTTGGAGCCGCGCTTCGCTTGCTCCCCGGGGAAAGGGAGGAAGCTGAGAAGCATTTTTTCAACACCAAGGCACGACCTCACCCCCGACCCCACACCAAAGGGGAGGGGCGCATGAGC
>CBHWDR010000419.1:0-3874 GCA_966112575.1 uncultured Chitinophagales bacterium | reverse complement strand
ATCCCGATGTACCATAGCCAGCCGAGAGGATGACGAGGCCTACCGGCAAATCGTCCGTCACCTCCACGATAAGCCTTCTGCCGCCCGGTTCGGATACATCGGCAACGATCACCTTTGTGGCAATGCCATAACTAGTCGTCAACTCTTCTGCGATGGTCTGAAGCTTCGCTTCGCTTCGCGCTACCAGAACAACGTGGATTCCGCATTCGGCAACCCTTCGTGCAAGTTCCAGCCCAATACCGGATGAGGCGCCGGTAATAACGGCCCAGGCACCAAAGCGTTTTTTGATTTTCTGTTTTTCGTTGCTTGATAAGTGCATAACAGTCGTTGAATGGATCAGTTGAATCTGATTATTTACGTTGATTGCTTGTTGCCCGCTACTTGTGTTGCTGAAGAAGCGGCGTCAACGCAATCGATTGATCGGTAGAATCGGCACCATTGTGGTTGACGTCGATCCGCCTAGAACTGTATTCGATAGAGGATATCGGGGAAGAAGCCGATCTGGTTGACCCTTCCAACTGTTCCATAGAGCGGGTTATAGCGTTGTAGGAAAATGTTCTTCCGGTTGGTGACGTTCTGCAGATCCAAGTAGAAGGTTTGGCTTAGTTTTCTCTTCTTGCTGTTGATCCGGAAGCCGAACTTGGTGTCGAGTCGCAGGTAATTGTCGAGTTGCTCACTGTTGTACCGGCTCTCGTCGAGCACTTCCTTTCTTTGCTGGATCGATTGCGCCAGATCTACCGGTGTTGCGTATCGACCGCCGATAGTTGAGAACCGGATATCCAGGGTGATGGCGCTCCGGCTGCCTGCTTTCCACTCCCGTCCGCCAAGGACGTTAGCAACATAGCCAAAATTGAAGGTGCTGTTTCTTTCTATGCCATCGCTGCCTTTGTACTTGCTGTCAAAGAGCGAAGCACTCCCCACCAGATAGAAGCCATTGCTCAAAAATTTTTCCAGCGTCAGCTCGATCCCGAGATTTGTTCCGGTGCCTTCGTTCACCAACCCGGCCTTTTCCGGAAAGGTGAAGTCGCTCCCGGCATTCAGGAGGCTAAAGCCGCTGGGGGTAGATTCAACGGGAATGTCGAATAGGTATTGGTAGTATCCTTCTGCCTTGAAGCGCCAGTTGGCAGCAACCCGGTTTTCATAGCCAAGCACGAAATGATGGGCCTTGCTATAATCGAGTTGCCGGTTGCCTTGATCCAGGCCAGCTCCGGACCGTTTTTCGTATAGGTAGACCGGCAGGGGTTGCAGTTGACCGTGCAATCCATATCCAAAACTGAGGGTGGTTCGCGCGCCTGGCTGATAGCTAACCGATGCTCGTGGTTCGAGAATCGACTTGTTATTAAAGGTGAAGTGCATGGCGTGCAATCCGGCCACAAAACCGACTTTTTCGGTCGGTTTATACCGTCCTTGTGCAAAGCCCTGGAGCAGCAAAAAGTCATCGTTGAAATCCCGCAACTTGACAAAGGGGTCTGTTTCGGGTTTGCCTTCCCGGTCATCAGCCGTGGTCTCTAATTGAAATCGCTCTGCCGTAAGGCCTGTGCGCCACGACAGAGTCGCCGAGGTCTTGGTGTTTAGAATGGTTGAGAAACGCAGGTTGCTTTGTCGATCGTTTATAGCGGTGATCAGCCATCGCTTTTGATAGGGAGGCACGGGTAATTCATACTGGTGGTTATCGAAGTCCGTTTTTACGCGGCTGTAAGAAACCACTGTGCGCAGGTAGGATTTGGTACCCAGGTCTATGGTATGCCGGGCGCCAAACAGGTAAAGCTGACTGCGCACGTAGGTGTCCTGGTCTTTGCGACTGTAGAAATCCGAAGTGTCGATGTCTTTGCCGATAAAATCGATGCGGCTGTTGCCGCCCATGCCGAAGAAAGAGAACTTACCGGCTTTCGATCGGGCAAGCTGGATGTTATAAACCCAGTCCTGGTATTTGGGCACCGCATCCGTACCGATATTCAATCCGATCGATTGTGCTACCTGCGCGAACGAGTACCGGTAACCGACAAGATAAGAAGCTCCGTTTTTCTTTTTGTTGATCGGTCCTTCCAACATGCCTTCAAATCCGCTGAATGCGTTAACCTGGAGTGTTCGTTCATGGGTTTGCGCATTACCGGTTCGCAGGTTAATATCGAATACGGCCGCCGTGGCATTACCGTATTCAGCCGGGAAGGCACCGGTGTAAAAGTCAGAGGTTTTCAATGCATTCGTGTTCAAGGCTGACACCGGTCCGCCCGTAGTGCCTAAAGTCGAGAAGTGGTTGGGGCTGGGGCTGGGAAGGCCTTCCAGTCGCCAGAGGACACCGGCCGGTGAATTGCCACGTACTACGATGTCATTCCGGCTGTCATTATTCGACACGACCCCTGCGTAATTGCTGACCAGCTTACTCGGGTCGTTGCGGCCACCGGCATACCGCGTAACCTCGTCTACGGTAAAGCTGCGGGCGCTGTTCGCAGCGAATTCGTTGCTGACTGCCCCTTTCTTCGTTCGCGTGCCCCGCACGACCAACTCGTCGAGGGAGGCTGTTTTTTGCTCCATCGCGATCTCCAATACTACCTCCTTCCCGGAGGTTACGAGTAGTTCCGGAATGGTGACCGAATGGTAACCCACAGCGGAAACGAGCAGGCGGATACGTCCGACCGTCGCGCCGTGGATTTCAAACAGGCCTTCCGCATTCGTGGTTGCAGAAAGCTTGCTGCCATCGATCTGGATGGAAACGCCTGCCAGTGGTTTCTGGCTGATCTTGTCACTGACGGCCCCTTTTACGGTTTGGGTAAGACTTTGTGCCCTGGTCGAAAACAGGGATAGCACGGCCCAGAATAGCATCAGAAGATTCTTCATTGCTCGTTTTTTGTACGGCAAAACTTGCAATCGAGACTGGCTTTTCGGTTGACAAATGTTAAGAAGGAAGTAACGCAGACGGTTCTTAGCATTTATCAATTTGGCGCGTTCATTTGCTATCCAGCCTTTGTAGTCATTTTCCGGCGCAGGCGGCTGAGGTGCTCGGGCGTAATCCCGATATAGGAGGCGATCATGTATTGCGGTACGCGCTGGACAATAAATGGCTCTTCGTCGAGAACGGCTTTGTACCGTTCTTCCGGTGTTTGGGTCAGCAGGCTGTTACTCTGTGAACTGACCATTAAAAACAGCATTTCGGCAACCTTTCTTCCGAACACCTGAAAAACGGGCTTTTCCCGGTAAAGGGCCTGCACGTTTTGATACGAAAGGTTGATCAGTTCACAATCCTCCAAAGCGTCGATATTGCCGGTGGAAGGCTGACGGGTGAGGAAGCTGTCGTATTGGGCGAGGTAGTTGTTCTCCGGTACAAACGCGGTAGAAATTTCTTTGCCATCCACCACATAGAACATGCGCAACAGGCCTTTGTTGATAAAGCTCACCTGGTTACAGATCTCGCCACTGCGGGTCAGGAAATCTCCTTTTTTTACAAATTGAAAGGTGAAAGCTTGTTCCAGGCTTTGCCAATCGTGCTCCTCCAGTTCCGGAACCAGGGTTTGGTAATATGCTCTGATTTGTGCCAACATGGTGATGCCTGTATAATACACACCAATGTAACCAATAGTTGGCAATGTCGTGAACAGCGATACGTTTTCGAAGCAAGCTGCAACTACCTAGCCGGAGCTCACCACCCGGCCGTCGGCGAGCTCTATGGTCCGGTCGCTTTGACGGGCGAAATCGTTATCGTGGGTGACCGCCACGATCGTCTGTCCGAATTCGTGGGCCAGTTCGCGAAAACTGTCAAAAACAATGCTGGCATTGCGGCTGTCGAGGTTGCCGGTCGGCTCGTCGCAAAGGATCAGTTGGGGATCGTTTATCAAGGCTCGCGCAATGGATACCCGCTGTTGTTGTCCGCCGCTCA
>CBHWDR010000418.1:0-3878 GCA_966112575.1 uncultured Chitinophagales bacterium | reverse complement strand
GTTTTTGAACCACAGAGACACCAAGACACAAAGTCCACCTGCGCCAAGGCTTCGGCGGACGGAGCACTGAGGATTTTGTTTAGGAGTAACCCTTCCTAAAGGATGCAAAGTGGCTTTTTAGTATGAGACATCATTCGGTTAAAGGTTCATCACTTCTACATTCCTTGTTCTTTACTCTTTATTCTTTATTTCCCTAGGCTTTCGGATGCGCTTTCTGGTAGATGTTCCGGAGCTTTTCGATCGTATTGTGGGTATAGACCTGGGTGGCGGCGAGGCTGCTGTGGCCCAGGAGTTCCTTGATGGCGTTGAGGTCGGCGCCGTTGCTGGTGAGGTGGGTGGCGAAGGTGTGGCGCAGCACGTGGGGGCTGCGCTTTTCGATCGTGGTGACGAGGCTAAGGTATTTTTTCACGATGGAATAGACCCGGCGCGGTGCCAGGGGCTTTCCTTTTTCGTTCAGGAAGAACCGCTCCTCCCCTGTTCCAAACTGCTCATCCCGTTCCTTCCGGTAACGAAGCAGGTCATCCAGCAGGTCGGCGGAAACGGGCACCACGCGCTCCTTATTGCCCTTGCCCAGCACTTTGATGGTTTGGGTGGCTGCATTCACCTGCCGGTCGAGCAGGCCGGTGACCTCGGAGAGGCGCATGCCGGTATGGTAGAAAAGCAGGAGCAGGAGGCGCTCGGTGCGGCCCGTCCAGTCGGGGGCGAACTCTACATGCCGGAAGAGGGTATCGATATCCTTGTCGGCCACGAACTGCGGCAGGCGCTTTTCGTTCTTTGGCGCCACGATCTTGCCCATGGGCGACTGGAGGACCTTACCTCCCTTCAGCTGGAATTTGAAAAAAGACTTGAGGGCTGAGATCTTCCGGTTGATGCTGCGGGCGGCCAGGCCTTCATCCTTGAGGGAGGCCAGCCAGCTGCGGATGTAGAGATGCGAGATCTCCGAAACCGGCATCGCCCCTCCATACTGGATAACCAGGTAATCGTAGAAAGAAACGAGGTCCGTCTCGTAAGAAAGGACCGTATGGCGGGAATAGCGTTTCTCGAACCGGAGGTAGTCGAGGAAGGACTGGATATCGGGATCTGTTACGGCCATAAACAACAATAGCTGCAAGGTAATCAAAACCTTACAGCTATACGATATCGTTGAGAAGGGGCTTGCTTAAGCCTCGATCTTTCCGCTTGCAATCTGCTGCTTGTAGACCGCCTTCAGCACCTGGCCTCTGCGACGAACAGAAGGCTTGGTGAAGGATTGGCGCTCGCGCAACTGCAACAGGATCTTGGCTTTTTCGAATTTCTTTTTGTACTTCTTTAAAGCCTTGTCGATGTTTTCGCAGTCTTTCGAATCGATTATTAGCATGCGTTATACCTCCTTTAAATCAATTTAGTCCCGAATTTCGGGGAGGCAAAGATAAGTCCCAAAGCCGATTCCAACCAAAACAAAATGCAAAAACCCCGAATTTTGCGCCATGTTTACCGGAATCGTGGAAAGCCTGGCCCGGGTGGAGGGCATCGAAACCAGTGGCACCAACCAGACCTTCTGGATCGGATCGTCCCTGGCCGCCGAGTTCAAGATCGACCAAAGCATCGCCCATAACGGCGTTTGCCTGACCGTGGAGGAGATCCGGGACGGGCAGTACCGGGTGACCGCAATTGAAGAGACGCTGCGCAAGACCAACCTCGGCGGATGGAAGCCCGGCACCGCGGTGAACCTGGAGCGCAGCATGCTTCCCACCACCCGGGTAGACGGACATTTCGTACAGGGCCATGTGGACACCACCGGCACCCTGCTGTCGAAAACGGATCTCGACGGCAGCTGGGAGCTGACCTTCGGATTTCCTCCTTCTTTTGCTTCCCTGGTGATCGAAAAAGGATCGATCTGCGTGAACGGCGTCAGCCTCACCGCCTTCAACGTGGGCAAGGATCGCTTCACCGTAGGCATCATTCCCTATACCTGGACGCACACGAACCTGCAATTCGTTGCTATCGGCGAAGCGGTGAACCTGGAATTTGACCTGCTCGGCAAGTATATCCTCCGGAAGTTATCTTTGGAGTCTTCGGCAACAGGCTGACCAGGCCCGCCGATCCGAGTTCCTGATGAACCAACTGCAACCAAACCGGCAATACTATCCTGCGCTTGACGGCCTCCGCGGCCTGGCTTCGTTGCTCGTGGTGATTTACCACAACTACGGCTTCATCAACCATTATTTCTTCTTCGGCTGGCTCGGGCTGGATATTTTCTTTGTGCTTTCGGGTTTCCTGATCACCGACATCCTCATGACCACGATCGGGCAGCCGCAATTCCTGCGCAATTTCTATGTCCGGCGAACCTTGCGGGTCTTCCCGATCTATTACGTATGCCTCATCCTGTTCCTGGTCGTTCTGCCCCTGTTCCATAACCTGCCCGTGCGGTTCGACTATTTTACGGATCACCAGGTATGGATCTGGACCTACCTCCAGAACTGGCTGTATATTTTCGACGGGCCAACGAACCAGAGTTTTCTGAACCACCTCTGGTCCCTTGCCGTGGAAGAACAATTCTACCTGCTCTGGCCCCTGGCCGTGCTGCTGATCCGCAAGCCGAAATGGCTGCTGGCCGCCATCACGCTGGTGCTGCTCCTGACGGTTGGGTTGCGGATCTGGGTATGGGTGAATCGCATCGAAGGCCTGGCTTACTACAACCTCTACACCTTCACGCGCATCGACGGGATCTGCATCGGCTGTATGATCGCCCTGCTGCAGCAGATCAATGCCCGCTTTCTTGAAAAGAACACAGCGGCGATCGTCTTCGGCTTTGCAGGACTGAACTTTTTGTTCTACTTCATCAACCAGCGCAACGATAACAGCTTCCCTTACCTGGCGATGGTGGGCTATACCACTTTTGCCATGATGATCGGGCTGATGATCTACACGATGGTCAACCGGGGCAACCGGTTTTTCGAACTCGTGTTCAACATCGGTTTCCTTAAACTGATCGGGCGGATCTCCTATGGGTGTTACCTGATCCACTGGCCACTGTACCTGCTCACGAAACCGGGACTGGAACGATGGAGCGCCGTGCATTTCCCTGCGATACCGGCCAATTTTTTCGCTTCCACGGTGGCAACCCTGGCTTCCTACCTGATCGGCTACCTGAGCTACCGCTATTTCGAAATGCGCTTCCTGAAGCTTAAGAAATATTTTGTCTGAACACCGGTTTTCCAGTTTCGCCCTATTGCGATTATTTTAGCGCTTCATGCAACACACCATCATTCTCTCTCCGCTCTACTACGACGAAGCGTCTTACCGGCGTTTTGCCTCGGAGGTGGCAGAGATCAGCGCCCGGCAGGAAGATCATCGTTTCTCCCTGCTGGTGGTGAATGATGGAACACCCGAACTGAAACTGGACACGCAACTCCCGCTGACGATCATCCATCTTCACCGCAACATCGGCCACCAGAAAGCGATCGCGATCGGCCTGGCCTATGCGGCGAAGCATCTCTCCTACGACCGCATCGTGGTGATGGATGGCGACGGGGAAGATCGCCCCGAAGATCTGATGCAGCTGATCGTGAAGAGCCGCACGGAGCAAGGCATCATCGTGGCCCGCCGGGCGAGCCGGCAGGAAGGCCTTTCTTTTCAGTTCTTCTACTGGTTCTACAAAGCGTTTTTCTATGTACTTACCGGCAAGCGGATCAATTTCGGAAACTTCATGCTGCTGCCGGCCCGGGAGGTGGCGAAGCTGGTGCATTACCCGGAAGTTTGGAACCATCTTGCCGGCGCGATCATCAAGACCCGCCTGCCCTACGCAGCCGTCAGCGCGCACCGGGGGCAGCGCTATGAAGGCCGGTCCAAAATGAATTTTACGGCCCTGCTCCTGCATGGGCTGGGAGCGATTGGCG
>CBHWDR010000417.1:0-3882 GCA_966112575.1 uncultured Chitinophagales bacterium | reverse complement strand
CCGACGGCAGGGTGCAGGTCGTGTATACCTGGCGAAGAAAGCGGATCCACTACGCCTCCATCGACCCGAAAAAGCTGGAGGGGGTGAAGATCGTACGAGGTCAGTGGCCGGTGCGCAAAGGATACCGGGCCCCGCTCTTGTCTGAAGTAAAAGCCGAAGAATAAATCAACCGAATTGAATCCCATCACCATCCATTTTCCCGCTAAACTGATCGCCGGCGCGGGCAGCTTCGGCCAACTGGCGGCGGAACTGCAACGTATCGCAGCAAAGAAGATCTTCCTTCTCACCATTGAGCCTTTGCTGCCGGCCCTGGAGCCCATCGTCTCCACGATCAGGCAGAACGGTGCCGAAGTGCTGATCGATACCAGTATTTTGCAGGAACCTTATTTCAGCGATTTTCACCGGCTGATGGAAGTGGCCGCGCCCTTTGCACCCGATACCGTTATCGGCATCGGCGGCGGCAGCGTGCTGGACCTGGCCAAACTCGTGGCTGCACAGACAGCGAATGAACAACAGCTTTCCGATTATGTTGGCATCGGCCTGCTGAAGCAAAGGCTTGCACAGCTCATTTGTATCCCTGCCACTGCCGGCACGGGGAGCGAGGCTTCGCCCAATGCCATCCTCGTAGATGATGCCGACGGACAAAAGAAAGGCATCATCTCGCCCTTTCTCGTTCCCGACCTCGTGATCCTGGACCCCCGGCTCACCCTTTCCCTGCCGCCTTCAATAACGGCTGCCACCGGGATGGATGCGCTCACCCATTGCCTCGAAGCATATACCAATAAATTCGCCCATCCCCTCATCGACCTTTATGCTTGGAAAGGGATGGAGCTCATTGCCCGTCACCTCGAAGAAGCCGTGAACAACGGAAGCAACGAAGAAGCGCGCATGCAGGTCCTGCTCGGAAGCTATTATGGCGGTGTTTGCCTCGGGCCTGTGAATACGGCTGCCGTGCACGCGCTTTCCTATCCGCTTGGCACGCTCTACCACCTGCCGCATGGTTTATCCAATGCATTGCTCCTCCCCGCCGTGATGGAGTTCAACCTGCCGGCGGCAACGCAGCGCTATGCCGGAGTGGCGCTGGCCCTTGGCGTCCAGCCCGGCGCGAATGAAAAGGAGACCGCGCTGCGGGGCGTAGAGCGGGTCCGTACGCTTATGGCTGCCTGCCAGCTGCCCCTGCGCCTGCGCGATGCTGGCGTAGGCAACAACCGCTTTGAAGAGATGGCGGCAGCGGCACTCAGGATCCAGCGTCTTTTGAAAAATAACCCGCGGGAGGTCACCGAGGCCGATGCGGTTCAAATTTATCAAGCAGCATACTGATGAAGCAGAAAACCTATTCCGGTGTAGTGGTGCCACTGGTTACGCCCCTGACCCCTAACCTGCGCCTGGACGAAGATGCCATGCAGCGTATGATGCAGCACCTGCAGGCGTCCGATGCGATCCCTTTTATCCTCGGTACGACTGGTGAGGCAGCCTCCCTGCCGATGCCGCTCAAACGAAAATATATCCAGCTGGCTGGCGAAGCGAAGCAAGAGGGACAGCAGCTTTATGTGGGCATTTCTTCCAACGTCGCGCTGGAATCGGTGGAGCTGGCCGAAGAAGCATTCGTGGGCGGGGCCGATGTGGTCGTTGCTACCTTGCCATCCTACTATGCGTTATCAACGAAAGAAATGAGGGCCTATTTTCTCTCCCTCGCGGAAACCGTCAGCGGCCCGCTGATGATCTACAACATACCGGCGACCACCCACCAGTCCATTCCCCTGGAACTGATCGATGAGCTGAGCCGGCACCCGAAGATCGTGGGACTCAAAGACTCGGAACGAAGCGATGAGCGCCTGCAGGAATCCTTGCGCCTCTGGTCGGGGAGGGAAGACTTCAGCTTCCTTTCCGGGTGGGCGGCGCGAAGTGCCGAGGCGCTGCTCAATGGGGGCGATGGCATCGTACCCAGCACCGGCAATTTCGTACCGCAGATCTACCGGGACTTGTATCATGCTGCGAAGAGCGCAGACCAGGCGGGTGCCCAAAAATACCAGGAGCTGTCCGACCGCTTTGGCTCCGTTTACCAGGAAGGCCGCACACTCGGTCAGTCGCTTTGGGCACTGAAAGTGGTGATGAACGAAATCGGAATGTGCCAGCCCGTGGTGATGCCGCCGCTGATCAACGGTACGGCGGAAGAAACGGGTGCGATCAAACAAGCCTATGCTGCTGCCCTGCAGAAGCAATAATCACAATAGAGAACATGAATACTTTGCCAATAGTTGCGATCACCATGGGCGACCCGGCTTCCATCGGGCCCGAGATCGCCGTGAAAGCCCTGCTTCGCCCGGAGATCCGGTCCATTTGCCGTCCCCTGCTCATCGGTGATGCGGGCGTATTCCGGCAGATCACCGACAAGCTGGACCTTCCGGTACAGGTGCGTGCCGTCACTTCCGTTGCGGAAGCCCGATTCGAAACCGGGTTCATCGATGTTTATGATCTGCAGAATGTGGACCTCGATCGCCTCGAGTTCGGCACGATCTCCGCAATGGCCGGACATGCATCCTTCGAAGCCGTGCGCACGGCCATTGAGCTGGCGATGAAGGGCGAAGTGGCGGCTACCGTTACGGGGCCGATCAACAAGAAATCCATCAACGAAGCCGGGCATCATTTCGCCGGCCATACGGAGATCTACGCGCACTTCACCGGGACAAAGAAATACGCCATGCTCCTCGTGGAAGAAAGCCTGAACGTGATCCATGTCTCCACGCACGTCTCGCTGCGGCAGGCCTGCGACCTGGTGAAGCAGGACCGCATCCTGGAAGTCATCGACCTGCTGCGTTCCGGCCTGCAACAACTGGGGCAGACGAACCTCCGCATCGGCGTTGCCGGGCTGAACCCGCATGCCGGCGACAATGGCTTGTTCGGTACCGAAGACGAGCTGGAGATCCTGCCAGCCGTGGAGGAGGCAAGGCGGCGGGGATTTGATGTGGAAGGTCCGGTCCCGCCGGACACCTTGTTCGCCAAGGCCGTCACCGGGGCCTATGGCGGTATCGTGGCCATGTACCACGACCAGGGACATATTCCGTTCAAGCTGAACGGCTTTAAGTGGAATGCGGAGAAAGGGCAGATGGATAGCGTGAAAGGCGTGAACATTACGCTGGGCCTGCCGATCATCCGCACCTCGGTGGATCATGGCACCGCTTTCGAGATCGCGGGAAAAGGGATTGCCTCACCCGATGCGATGGTGCTGGCCATCGAGTCGGCCGTACAATTGAGCAAGAACAAGAAATGATCATTGCGATCGCTGACGATATAACCGGAGCCGCGGAGATCTGCGGCATTGCCTGGCGGCAGGGTCTGAAGGTGAGCTTGTCGGATTCCGTCCAGCCTGCCGATGCCGACCTGCTCGTGGTTTACACCAATACGCGCTCCTTGCCGGTTGGTGAAGCCGCATCGACCATGCACCGCCTGGCTAAGGAGGCGGCAGCCCTGGAGCCGGAGTGGGTTTATAAGAAAACCGATTCCGTCCTTCGCGGGCATGTAGCGAAAGAACTGGAAGCGATGCTGCAGGGCGGCGGATGGAAGCAGGTGCTACTGGTGCCGGTGAACCCGCAGGCAGGGCGCATCATCCGCGATGGTCGCTACCTGGTCAACGGGCAACCGCTGAACAAGACCGGATTTGCCGATGATCCGGAATTTCCTGCTACCACGGCCGATGTACGGACCCTGCTCGCTTCAGAACAGGTTGCGCTTAAAAGGCTGGACGAGGACTGGACGGCAGCAACAATTTGCATCGGTGAAGCGGATTCCTCCGAAGCGCTGGTCGCCTGGGCGCAACAGGCTGCCGACTTTCCCTTTCTTGCCGGCGGTGGCGCTTTTTTCGAAGCGCTCCTGCGCCAACGC
>CBHWDR010000416.1:0-3893 GCA_966112575.1 uncultured Chitinophagales bacterium | reverse complement strand
ATCGGCTACCGGGAAGACGGCGATTACGACCACAGTTCCGCCCTCAGCACGAGCAGCGAAGATTTCAAGAAGCCGGTGAACTGGATCTCGGTCAAGCAGCAGTTCTTCAACACCACGCTGATCGCCAAGAACAACTTTACTTCGGGAAACATCAACTGGACCGCCCCGGAAGAGAAGGATTCCAATACGGTGGTCAAAGCCACGGCCAACATGCAGCTGCGTGTAGACAACGACGCAACGGCGCAAGTGCCCCTGCAGGTGTATTACGGGCCTACGGACTACAAGATCCTCAAGCAGTACAACAATGAGATGGAAGAGCAGGTGAACCTCGGCTCCGGCATCTTTGCGTTTGTAAAATACCTGAACCGCTGGATCATCATCCCGGTGTTCAACTTCCTTTCCACGCTCACGAGCAACTATGGTATCGTGATCCTGCTGCTCACCCTCTTCATCCGCCTCCTGATCTCTCCGCTTACCTACTCCAGCTACCTCAGCGGTGCGAAAATGAAGGTGCTGCGTCCGGAGATCGAGCAATTGAAAGCCAAGTATGGCACGGATCAGCAGGCCATGAGCATGGAGCAGATGAAGCTTTTTCGCGAAGCCGGCGTGAATCCGTTGGGCGGCTGCGTTCCGGCCCTCCTGCAGATACCGATCTTCTTTGCCCTCTACAGCTTCTTTAACTCCCAGGTAGCCCTCCGGGGACAGAAATTCCTCTGGGCCGATGATCTTTCGCAGTACGATTCGGTGCTGAACCTCTCTTTCCATATTCCCTTCTACGGCGATCATGTGAGCCTGTTCACCATCACGGCGGTGATCACGTCCTTCCTGATCTCGCTGTACAGCATGAGCATGACCCCCGACCAGAGCAACCCGGTGTTAAAATATATGCCCTATTTCTTCCCGGTGATCCTGCTCTTTATCTTCAACAAGCTCCCTTCGGGTCTTACCTGGTACTATACCGTTTCGAACATTATCACCCTGGCGCTGCAGTTCGTCATCCAGAACTACATCATCAACCACGACCGCATCCTGGCCCGCATGGAAGAGAACCGCAAGAAGCCCAAAACGAAGTCGAAATGGGCTGAGCGCCTCGAGCAGATGCAGGAACAGCAGAAGCAGGTGCAGGACTCCCGGAAGAAGGGTGGCCGCTAAGGTTTAATCCGCATAGCGTTAAAGTTTTGTCCTCCCGGCCCTCCGGGAGGATTTTTGTTTACGCAACTAATCCGGATATTTGGTTCGTCTATTAGATGATAAACCTGAATATGAAACACATTCTGCCCCTTCTGTTCCTGGTTCTTTCCCTGCCTGCCCTGGCCCAGACGCGGTTTTCCGAAGGGACGATCCTCTACGATATCGTGATCAGCACTCCCGGCGGCGACAAGTCGAAGCCCAAAAGCAGCGAGTATCTGGACGGGTCAACCGTATCGAATTATATCAAGGGAAGCAAAACCCGTTCGGAGATGGTCAGCCCCCTGGGTACCCTGACCACGATCGCCGATACGGCCCGCAATTCCGTTGTGATCCTTCGCGAGTTCGGCGAGCAGAAATATATGATCACGCTTACGGGCGCCGACTGGAAGGATGTGAACCGCCAGCTGGAAGGCATTCAGTACACCATGGTGCCGGGAGAGGAAAAGACGATCCTGGGCCGCCGCTGCCTCAAGGCTATTGGCACGCTGAAGGAAGGGACTACGTATACGGTCTGGTATACCCCCGAGTTGATTCCCGAGAACCGCAATTTCCAGTACGAGACCCGGATGCTTCCCGGCCTGGCCCTGGAATATGAGGTGAAGTCAAAGGGCCAGACGATGACCTATACGGCATCGAAGATCAATATCGGGCCGGTACCGGCAGCAAAATTCGACCTCCCGAAGGCAGGCTACCGGGTAATGACCTATGCGGAAAGCAAGGGGAAAAATTAAAAACGGGCAGGAGCGGGGTTGAACTTGATCTTATCAAGGATCACCCGCTTTTTCAGGGGCTGCACATAGATCGTGTTGCCTTTCTGATAGGTCACCATCGTGTTCAGCATGATGAATTTCTTCTCTTCCTGGCGGAACAGGTTGGCGCCCTTGAAGTTGCCGTAGTTGGAACGGAGGGAGAACGAACGGGCGGAAGCGCTGCGATCAACAGTCATGCCGGAAGACCTGCCGGCTTTCTTACCACCATCATCGCCTAAAGTGGCGGATGCAGCGATCGAAGCCGTGACAAGTACCACGGTGGCGATCTTACGCTTCAGGAGGTATTTTATTGATGTTGTCAGTCGCATTTCTGGCACAAATATAGAAAGAAATATTAACAATCTTTCAACCGCAGGTCACGTTTCTTTACATTTCATTTAACGAATGGGGAAAGATTTTGTTACGTCGCATCGAAAGTTTTTCGCCAAATCGCCTAAATTGTTGAGGAAGAACGTTCATGAAGCCGGATCCATACCACGATAAAGAGCCCATTGATGAACTGCTCAAGCAGTATCAGAACCTCAGGAGCGGACACAGCAGTATTTTTTTGGATGAGGAGGCTTTCGAAAAGATAATCGATTATTACGACGACCAGGAAGACCTCTCCCGCGCCCTTGAGGCGGCCGAGATGGGGATCGAGTACTTCCCTTATTCCGCAGCCCTGCTGATCCGGAAGGCCGACATCCTGCTGGCCATGCGCAAATACCGCGACGCCCTCGACATCCTGGAGCACGCCGAGCTATTCGATGCCACCGATATCAACCTCTATATTCTCAAGACCGATGCTTACCTGGCCATGGATATGCACGAGAAGGCCGTAGCCCTGCTCGAAAAAGCCATTGACCATTTCGAAGGCGATGAAAAAGTGGAGCTGCTCTTCGAGCTGGCCGACGTGTACGACGACTACGAGGAATTCGACAAGGTGTTCGACTGCCTCCGGGTGATCCTCGAAGCCGAGCCGACCAACGAGGAGGCGCTCTACAAGATCTGCTTCTGGACCGATTTCACCGGCCGCAACGAAGAAAGCATCCGCCTGCACCAACAGATCATCGACGAGCACCCTTACAATGAGCTGGCCTGGTTCAACCTGGCAGCCGCTTACCAGGGGTTGAAGCTCTATGAAAAAGCCGTGGATGCGTACCAGTATGCGATCGTGATCGATGAGAAGTTCGATTATGCCTACCGGAATATCGGCGATGCCTATATCCGCATGCGGAAGTACCGCGAGGCGATCGAAGCGCTCGAAAAAGTGCTCGAGCTGTCGAAGCCCGAGGAAGTGATCTATGAGGCCATCGGTCATTGCTACGACCGGATGAAGAATTACGCCCAGGCCCGGTTCCATTACCGCAAGGCCTCGCACCTCAACCCGGACGACAGCAAGCTCCTGTACAAGATCGCCTGCACTTATTTCAACGAGGAGCAGTGGGGGAGTGCGGTCCGGCAACTCGAGTCGGCCCTGCGCATCCATCGCCTGCAGCCCGAGTACAACCTCCTGATGGGTGAATGCAAGCTGAAGATG
Source organism: uncultured Chitinophagales bacterium (assembly GCA_966112575.1). Taxonomy (GTDB): domain Bacteria; phylum Bacteroidota; class Bacteroidia; order Chitinophagales; family Chitinophagaceae; genus Flavisolibacter. Next base: position 413 of record CBHWDR010000416.1, on the reverse strand, counting down.
GAAGACTTCAAGGAAGCCGTTCAATACCTGTCGACCGCCGTTCGCGTGCGACCGAAGAACATCTCGGGCTGGGAAGCGCTGATCCGTTGCCTGTATACAGCGAAGTTTTATACGGAGGCCCGGCAACAGACCCTGGCAGCGCTGGGGCATACCAATAACAAGACCCTCTTCCTCTATTACCTCAGTGCGGTCCAGTTTGCCATGGGTAAGTCGAAGGAAGCCCTTCTTAGCCTCGAGAAAGCCTTGAGCGCCTCTACCAAGCAGCTGAAAAAATTCGTGGACCTCAACCCGGCCATTTTGCAGAATCCCCTGGTGGTGGACCTCATCGCCCAGTATAAAAGGACCAAGCAATGACAAATATCAGGCAGCGGCTCCGCCGAGTTTCCTATTTTTGCGCCCAACTTTAACTGCCG
>CBHWDR010000415.1:0-3894 GCA_966112575.1 uncultured Chitinophagales bacterium | reverse complement strand
AGCAGCAGATCGAGTGGTTCAAGGCCGGTTCGGCACTGAACCTGATCCGCAAGCAGTTCGGCGCTAAATGAGAACGCAGACTTGTTATGATTGATAAGATTTCGCAGATAGTCCCGACTAAAAGTCGGGACTTCTTTTTTGAATCACGGATAGCACAGGATTACACGGATTACACGGAGTAAAGACCTCACCCCCAGCCCCGCTCCGAAGGAGAGGGGAGTAGGATAGCTCTGTTAAGGGAGAGTATTCGCGTTAATATCCCGAAGCGAAGCTTTCACATCCGTTCGTGCATATAAAGCCAGCTCGAACAAATAAATCAGCTACAACCAAAGAAAAATATCCGTGTTCATCTGTCGCATCCGTTTAATCCGCCTTCGCCAAGGCTTCGACGGACCGTCGTCCGTGTTCTTTCTCTTGCTTCGCTGCGCCAGCAAGGACGACCAAAGAAGAAGTAAAATCCGCCAAAAAATTGAAGCCTCTTAATAACCTAAAGGGTATGGCTTCGATTCATCAATAAAGACGAACTCTTCCCGGCAAGCCTGACTTCATTCTCGAATTCTCGAATTCACTCATTCTCGAATTCTTACTTCCCACCCCAGCGGTAGGTGTCAATCTGCAGGCCGGCGAGGTCGAGGACGCGGTCAACGACGGTGGCGGCTGCCTCTTCGAGGTTTTGGGGTTGCGAGTAGAAGGAGGGAGAGGCGGGACAGATGATGCCGCCCGCGAGCGTCACGGTCTCCATGTTGCGGATGTGAACCAGGTTGTAGGGCGTATCGCGGACAACGAGGATGAGCTTCCGGCGTTCCTTCAGCATCACGTCGGCGGCGCGGGTCACGAGGTCGTTGGAGATCCCGGTGGCGATGCGGCCCAGGGTGCCCATGGAGCAGGGGACGATGATCAGGGCATCGTAGCGCGCCGAGCCCGAGGCGATGGGCGAATAGAAGTCGTTCTTATCGAAGTAGCGCGCATGGAAGGAGCCGTAGTTGTCCTCGCCCAGCTCCGTGCGCCAAACATCCTTGGCGTTATCGCTCATCACGATGGAGAGCTCCTTCACCTGGTCGGTGAGGCGGGTAAGTTTCTGGAGGAGCTGGCGGGCATAGATGGAGCCACTGGCCCCGGTTACGGCTACGGCGATCTTCTTCATTCAGGTAAAAGTACAAACGAGGAGGGGAATCGTTGATGAGGGCGGCCTCGGACCTAGCAGGTTACCCCGAACCTAGCAGGTTCACCCTACCTCGGCCACCTCGAACCAATAACGAAAGAAGGTGCCGATCTTGGCGCGGGTCTCATACACCGTGTCGGGCTTCTTGATATAGGAACTGGCTCCCAGCCGGTAGCATTCGTCGCGGTAAGTGGACAGGTCCGAGTCGGAAAGGATCACGACTGGGATGCCGCTCCAGGAAAGATTGGCTTTCAGCTTTTTGAGGATCTGCAGCCCGTTATCGGGCGTGGAATTATAATCCAGCAGGATGAGGGAAGGCTTCTCTCCGCAGGCCAGCAGCTCAAAAAGCGCGGCGCTCGAATTCAGGTAGGTCACCGGAATATCGATCTCTAGTTCCTGGAGGGTTTCCTGGGTGAGGTAACGATCGTCGGAATCGTCCTCCAGCATGAGGATGGAACGATGCATGGTCGGGGGTTTGGTTACTGAAAGATACGAGGGGTTTTGGAATTGGGGTATTGAGGGATTAGGTATTGGGAATTGAGGTATTAGGTATTGGGAATTGAGGTATTAGGTATTGGGTATTATGGGATTGAGGTATTGAGGTACTAAGGGATTGAGGATGGGCAGCTCGGAGGGAGCTGAGGTCCACAAAAAAGCCCCCGCGTGGGCAGGGGCTTTTTATTACTTCTGAAAAGGATTAAAATACTTTCTTATCGCCATTGCCATTCGAGAGCTGGTTCATCGGGGTTTTGTTGTCCCGAAGATTCTCGAAGATCCAGTTGGTCATCTTGCTGTAGAGATGGAAGGTCGTATTGTCGGCCTGTCCCGAAATGCCGTGGTTCTTGTTGGGATAGTAGGCACTTTCGAAATCCACATTGCTGCGCACCAGGGATTTCACCAGCTCCACGCTGTTCTGGAAATGCACGTTATCATCGGCCGTGCCGTGGATCAGGAGGAACTTGCCCTTGATCCGGTCGGTGAAGTTCAGGGGCGCATTTTCGTCGTAACCCTTAGGATTTTCCTGTGGGGTACGCATGTAGCGCTCGGTGTAGATGTTGTCGTAAAAACGCCAGGACGTCACCGGGGCAACTGCCACTGCGGCCTTGAACACATCCGAACCCTTGGTGATGGCCAGGGAGCTCATGAAACCTCCGAAGCTCCAGCCCCAATGACCGATGCGGTCCTTGTCGATGAAGGAAAGTCCGCCGAGGAACTTGGCGGCGTCGATCTGGTCTTCGATCTCGTACTTGCCTAGGTTGAGGTAGGTCTTCTTCTTGAATTCCTCGCCCCGGAAGCCGGTGCCGGTGTTGTCGATGCTCACCACGATGATGCCGTTCTGCGCCAGCATCTGGTGCCACATGCTCACCGCTCCGAAACGGTTGGCTACCTGCTGCGATCCCGGGCCTCCATAATTGCAGAAGAGCACGGGGTATTTTTTATTCGGGTCGAAGTCAGCCGGCTTCAGCATCCAGCCATTTAGGGTGTCGCCTTTTGAGTTCGGCACGCGAATGAATTCGGCCTTGCCCAGGGCATACTGGTCCAGCACGGACTGCAGCTTCTTGCTTTCGTTCACCACCTTATTGCGCACCGCCGTGATGAACTTCTTGTCGCGCTTGATGTCGTAAAGCGACACCACCTGGGGCGTATTCAGGTTCGAATAATAATCGTTGAACTGGGTGAAGTTCTCATTCAGCTCGATGCGGTGCCAGCCCGTGCCTGAGGTGAGCTGGGTGGTCTTCTTCCCGTCGAAATCTGAAACGAAGAGGTTGCGATCCATGGGAGTGGGGTAGGCCAGGGTATAGTAGACCAGTCGGTTCGCTTCGTCTACGCCATCCACACCGGTTACATCATACTTCATCTTGTTCACCTGCACTTTCTTCTTACCGTCCATGCCGTAGAGATAAAGCTGGTTGTAGCCGTTCATCTCACTCAGGAAAAGGAAATTCTTACCATCGTTGAGGTACCACCAGGTATCGTCGATGTCGATGTAATATTTGTTTTTCTCTTCGTAGAGCAGATTGGAAGCGCCATTGGCAGCGTTCGTCGCAAGCAGCTTCAGGTGATCCTGGTGGCGGTTCATCCAGTAAACGATCAGGTTGTCGTCCTGCTTTGTCCACTTGATGCGGGGAATGTAGATGTCGCCCTGCTCGTACTGGGCTTTCACATCTGCACCGGTATTTACATTGTAAATGTGGATCTGCACTTTGGAGTTCTGATCGCCGGCCTTAGGGTACTTGTAGCTGTACTCCTTGTTGTAGCCCTGGTCGTAAACGGTAAAGGAGAACTCTTTCACCTGGCTCTCGTCGAACTTGTAATAGGCGAGATAGTTGCCCTTGGGGCTCCAGTCGAAGGCGCGGGTAAAGGAGAATTCTTCTTCATATACCCAGTCGCAGTTGCCGTTGATCACCTGGTTCCATTTGCCATCGGTGGTCACCGCGGTGCTTTTATTGGATGCGATATCGTAGATGTAGAGGTTGTTCTCAAACACGTAGGCGACCTTGCTGCCATCGGGCGAGAAGGTCGGGTGCAGCACCTTGCCGGCATTGAGCGGCAGGGTTTTCTTCGTGGCCACGTCGTACACATAAACAGTCGACTTCGACGAGCGGCGATAGATGGATTCGCGGCCGTTGAAGAAGAGGATGCGCTTCTTGTCGGCGCTCACTTCGTAATCGTGGGTGTCGATGGCCTTGCCGGATGCGTCGACCACTTCCTTGGGGTTGAAGAGGCCGGAT
>CBHWDR010000414.1:0-3901 GCA_966112575.1 uncultured Chitinophagales bacterium | reverse complement strand
ATGCTCGCGTAGGAGAGCATGTAGTCGAGTTCCTTGATCACCGAGTCTGCACTGTGGTAGACCAGCTGCTCCATGTATTAGTCGATCCGGGGTTAGAGGAAGGGCGTGCGGGCCAGGCGCTCGTCGTAAAAGCGCACATCATCCCAGTAATGCTTTTTGAAATAATGGTAGGCGAACTGCGAATCGGCCTGTGCGGCAGGAGTGTTGGCCGGCACATCCGGCTCCTTCATGGCCTTCAGCAGCGTAGTAAGAAAGGAGTTCGGCTGAGTTTTGATGAGGTTGTCGCGGTACTCGCGGATCTTCCTGTTGGTAGCCTCGATTTCGCCGTTGAGCCGGAGCGAATCGGCCTCGGGAGTGCCGCGGCGGAGGCGGTAGAGGGAGTCGAGCGAGCGGCCGTAGCGGCTCATGAAGCCCTGGTAGGCCTTGAAATCGGTGTTGTCCTTGGAGCCTACGAATTGCACGGCATCCATCCGGAGCGTGTCGGCCAGGATGGCGAATTTCTGGTTCTTATCGACCAGGAACTCGAAATTATGCGCGCGGTCGGGCCAGCCGATGAGGTAAATCCCGCCGCCCAGCGGCTTCGTTCCGCGGAACGTACCGGTGGAATTCGCGTCCAGCTTCACCGAGTCGATGATGGGCAGCTGCTTGCCATAGTAGTGACCCAGGTAGACATACTGGTTCTTAAAGGGCTTCAGGGTAACCGTGATGGCATAGCCACTGCCGCCCGCAGGCGCTTTGGAAGCGGGTTTGACAGGGGGCCTGGACTGGGCGAACCCAGTGGTGGTCAGCGTAAGCAGCAGCGCGGTGGACAGGAATCTCATAGCCCGTAAAAATAATGTTTGCGCCCGTGAAGTTTCGGTGCCGGTGGAGATTTAACGCAGTTTAAGAGAAAGTACACCAATGCCTTTTCACCGAAGCGGGCCATTCTAGCTCATCTGGGCTAAAGAGAGCCTTAACTGGATCTAGTTCGAAGGTAGGGAACGGTGGAGACGGGATCATGATCGCCGAAGGGAAGGATCCGTGTGTGAACCCATCATACTCGCACCGACTTTTCTTTGTCCCTACGGCATTTCAGCCGATTTTTTGAACCTTTTAAACCCTTAAACCAAGACCAGCCTTTTAAGGAAGCCGGCAATAAATGGCGAAAAAGCATCCAAAATGACCTTTTGAAGCCGCCTGACGGGGGATGGTTAGCGAAAACGGGGGCAATGCGCCGATTTTTTCGCGTCCCTGCTGCATTTCATTGGATGTTTAAGTTGACTTCATCAATCTTTCGGCGAATCAGCTCCCCGATAGGAAACGAGCCTTCTGCGCCGAATGATCCGCGTCTGTAGCGGGTTTTCAGTCCATAAAGGCCGCTCTTGAGAAGTTGGCAAGCGAAAGTTAGTAACCCAATAATTGGATTCGATTGTGCCAATAAGCCCAGTCCCGAATAGTCGGGAGGCCATCAGGTCCTGTTGTCACTTGATTTGAAACCCTAGGCGAGACTGTTTTAAGTGCGGAGCCCCGGAGGGCTCAAAAACACAGTTCGACCCATCGTGCCAGGGCTGACCCCAAGGGTTCTGGTCGATCGCGCTCCCGATTATTCGGGCGGATCCATGGACCAAACGCATCCTCGCCGGATTGGGATGCCGGCTTAGCGACCCGTCTCTGTAAAGACTGTTTGAGACAAGACTCCCTGTTCACCCCCGATGAACATCCAAAATCAGCCGAAACACGGTTGTCGGTCTCCGACCGACAACATCTAACAAAAACCCAATTCGCGTAATTCGCAAAAATTCGTGTGATCAAGGCCTACTTTTGAGCCGTGAGAAAAAAGAAGCCATCGGTTATCCTGGAGAACGTGCTGGTTGAAGCCTATGCCGCGGAGGGGAAATCACTCGCCCGGCAGGAGGGCAAGGTCATTTTCATCGAGAACGTAGTGCCGGGCGATGTGGTGGATATCCGCCTGTCGAAGAACAAGAAAGACTGGGCCGAAGGCCACCCGGTGCGCTTCCAGTCGTATTCGAAAGAGCGCGTGGAGCCTTTCTGCCAGCATTTCGGGGTCTGCGGCGGCTGCCAGTGGCAGATGCTGCCCTATGGCCAGCAGCTCCAGTACAAGCACCAGCAGGTGATCGACAACCTCACCCGCATTGGCAAAGTGCCCCTGCCCGAGTTCGCCCCCATTTTCGGGGCGCCCGACGACAAATACTACCGCAACAAGCTGGAATACACTTTTTCCACGAAAGAATACCTTCCCGCCGGCTCCTTCGACAAGATGGACCGCGAGAAAGGCGAGAATTCCGTGCTCGGCTTCCATGCCCGGGGCTTCTTCGACAAGGTGGTAGGGATTCAGAAATGCTGGCTCATGGCCACGCCCAACAACGAGATCCGCAACGCCATCCGCGATTATGCCTATGAGCACGGGCTCAGCTTCTACGACTACCGCGAGCACGTCGGCTTCCTGCGCAACCTCCAGCTCCGCATCTGCTCTACGGGTGAGGTGATGGTGAACGTGGTGTTCGGCGCCGACCAGCCCAAAAAACGCGAAGCCCTCCTCCGCTTCCTCGAGGAACGCTTCCCGGAGATCACCACCCTGGTCTATACCATCAACACCAAGCGCAACGACTCCATCTCCGACCTCGAGCCCATTACCTGGAAAGGCAAGGGCCATGTGATCGAGACCCTGGAAGACTTCCAGTTCAAGATCGGTCCGAAATCTTTCTTCCAAACCAATACCAAGCAGGCCGAGAACCTCTACCGCATTACCCGTGAGTTTGCCGAACTCGATGGCAGCCAGGTGGTTTACGACCTCTATTGCGGCACGGGGTCCATCGGCATCTTCTGCTCCCGGGGCGCCAAAAAGATCATCGGCGTGGAGGTGATCGCTGCCGCCGTGGCCGATGCGCACGAGAATGCCGCCCTGAACGGGATCGGGCATGCCGATTTCTTCGCCGGCGATGTGATCGACATCTGCAACGACGAGTTCTTTGCGCAGCATGGCCGACCCGATGTGATCATCACTGACCCGCCACGGGCCGGCATGCACGAGAAGCTCGTGCGCAAGATCCTGGAGATGGAAGCCCCGACGGTGGTCTATGTGAGCTGCAACCCGGCCACCCAGGCCCGCGACCTGGCCCTGCTCGACGAGAAGTACACGGTCACCCGCGTGCAGCCGGTTGACATGTTCCCCCATACCCTGCACATCGAGAATGTTGTGCAGCTGAAACGAAAGAACCCATGAGCAATTTTGGCTATACCCGCCCCGACTCCTTCCCGCCGGCAGTGAAGAACCTCATCCTCATCAACGGCGTCGTTTTCATCCTGCAGCAGGTGCTCGACCGGCAGGTGGAAACCAGCACGGGCGAATCGCTGACCATGCACCTCGCCCTCTGGCCCATCGGGTCCAACTTCTTCGAGCCCTACCAGCTGGCCTCGCACATGTTCACCCATGGGGGATTCCAGCACATCCTCTTCAACATGCTCACGCTCTATGTTTTCGGGCGGATGCTGGAGAATATCTGGGGCGCGAAGCGCTTCCTGACCTTTTACCTCATCAGCGGACTGGGTGCGGCGGCGCTCCACCTGCTGGTGACCTACCTCACGGGCGGCTATGCTCCGGTGGTGGGTGCCTCGGGCGCGATCATGGGACTGGTAGCAGCTTTCGCCTACCTTTTCCCGAATACCGAGATGTACATGTTCTTCATCCCCTTTCCGATCAAAGCCAAGTGGCTGGCCATCGGCTACGTGGTGCTGGACCTGTTCGGCGGCCTCTCGGGCAGTTCCGGTGTGGCCCATTTTGCCCATCTGGGCGGGGCGATCACGGGCTTTATTTTAGTTTTGATTTGGAACAAAACCAACCGCCGGAGGTTTTATTAATGTGGCAGATAAATTGCTGCTTTCGATTAACACCATGAGTTAC
>CBHWDR010000413.1:0-3912 GCA_966112575.1 uncultured Chitinophagales bacterium | reverse complement strand
TGCGAGAACCGATACAGCTGCCAGTCGCCCATAAGATAGAGGGGCAAGAGGCAAAGCAGGGCCCAATAGGTAAACGCAGGTCCTCTGCCGAGGTCCATCAGCCCATCACTCCACTGCCGCTCGAAACCGGCAGCGATACCGATCGCACCGATTACCAGCAGGGGCAGGAAACCAGGTCGCAACAGGAAAATTTTCATTGATCTGATTGGATAGGATTGATAGTGCCGACAAGAAAGTCCTCCGGGATGGCCACGGCCTTTCGTTTCCGGAAAAGGAAAGGTGCCAGTACAACCACAGCGATCGCAGCCGCCAGGTGGGCAGGATAAGTCAGCTCGAGGAAGAAGATCCCGTAACCGATAAACAGGAAGGAGAGAAAGCTGCCGGCGACGATGCAGACCTGCGACAACACCAGCCAGCCGATCGTTCGCGCCACGGCACCGGCTTTCCAGTTTTCGATGAGGGGGTAAGCCAGCAGGCAAAGCAGGTAGGAAGGAAGCGAAAAAATGAAAGAGATCGCCATGATCCCCAGCCAGGCGTCGAACCAGGCCTCCTTCCATACCCAGATCCACGCCAGCGGGTGCAGCAACTGGGAAAGGATCCACGTGAGTGTTACGGCGGCAAATCGGCTCATACTTTAACTTTTATATATTATTTTTTTATTTACGGTTTGCATTCCAGGGTACAGGCGCTAAAGTTCACCGGCATCTTGTTGATGCACATGGATCTACTTGATGGATGCCACATCATTCAGGCAATAGCTGGAAAAGGAGAAGGATTCGCGTTTTTCTTTTTCCGGCCACTGAGAATGGACTCAAGTAGCGGCAGCATGCCATTCAGGCCCCTGGCCTTGATGATGAAATTCCAGAGGGGCTCAAACTTCTTCCAGCCACCGGCATAGGCGAAATGCCGCACCCGCTGCTCCATCTGCTCATGCTGCAAGCTCGCCCGCGCGATGTTGCGCCAGCTGTAAAACGAACGATAAGCCCAGTCATATCCTTTTTTCAACTGCTCGGCCGAGAGACCATTGGTGCGATAGACTACCTGTCTGGTATCGTAATGGTCCCAGTTCCGGTGCAGGATCCTCCCCTCCCGCTCCATCTGCTGAAAAAGCCGGGTGCCCGGGTAGGGCGTCAGGATATGGAAGGTGCTCGTGGTGAGTCCCTGGCCAACCGCCCAGTCCACCGTTCGCTGAAAGACATCGGGGCCGTCATCATCGAGACCGAAAACAAAAGACCCGTTGATCATAATGCCCAGGGAATGCAGGCGACGGATTGCTTCCTCGTAGCTGCGGCCGAGGTTCTGCTTTTTATTGCTCTGCTGCAGGTTATTCGTGTTGAGCGTTTCGAAGCCTACGAACACCGAGCGCAGGCCTGCTTTGGCGGCACGCTCAATGGCATCGCCGCGCAGGATCGCGTCGATGGTGGAAGCGCCCTGAAACAAGCGGCCCATGCCCTCCATTCCATCAAACAGCGAATGCGCGAACCGCGTATTCCCGAGCAGGTGGTCATCGAGAAAATAGAGATGCTTGCCCGGCAGGCGCTCGATCTCCGCAAGTGCGGCATCAACGCGTTGGGTATAGAAGGACTTCCCGCCTTCGAAGAAGGCATCCTTATAACAGAAATCACAATGGTGCGGGCAGCCGCGGGAAACAACGATCGAATTGGGCACCAGGTACTTCTCCAGTTTGATCAGGTCGCGGCGCACCGGGGGTATGGTGTCGATGGAACGAACCGCATTGGTATAGACTTTCTTCGCCGCGCCTTGGCGATAATCCTCAAGAAATTGTGGGAAGATGTCTTCGCCCGGACCCAGGAAGATCGAGTCGGCATGCGGCGCCGCGTCTTCGGGCAGGGAGGTCACGTGCAGCCCGCCCAGGCAGACATACCTGCCGCGCGCCCGATAGGCATCAGCGATCCGGTAGGCACGAAAAGCATTGGTGATGTAAACCTGGATGACCACGATCTCCGGGGCATCGTCCAGCACCAGCTCTTCCACATGCTCATCCTGCAGTTCCACCTCGTCTTCGGGCGAGCAATAGGCAGCCAGCGTAGCCAGCCCCAGCGGGGGAAAGAGCGAATACTTGATTGGCCGCCAGTACGGGCTCTTCGCTTCGGTGAGCGCGGGAAGGATCATCTTGATCTTCATACGTCTTTTTTTTTAAGGGTTTCGTAGAAGGAATTGTTTTAACAGGGTACGGATCGGTCAATGGGCTGGATTTGGAGCTTCCAGGGAACGGGATATCGTGGTCACAGGGTTTTCATGGAGGCCTTGCTCGAGGGCTTTGATCTTTCGGCGCACCAGAGCAAGGGGCAGGATGCCGACCAGTCCGAAGGAGCAGTCGATCAGGATCCACCCGATCGGGATGCCCCGCAGGGGGCCCATAATAAAAGCAAGGGGAAAGATGAGGAGGCAGGCGATCATGCCGAACTCGATCACCCAGATATTGCGCACCGGGTCGCGATAGGGGCCGATGAACAGCACCGCCAGTACGAAATGCGCAAAGGCCAGCCAGTCGTAGCCGTAAAGAAGGAACAGGTGTTTGGCCTGCACATCGGAATAGGCCACCAACACCCGTTCCAGCCAGTCGTGCAGGGAAGTGCCCGCAGGCACGAAACGCAGCACCAGCTGAAGCTCCAGGGCTATGGGGATGGCGGTTGCGCCGCTGATCACCAGGGCAAGCATGAAGAAAAGCAACCAGCCCCGGATAGAGCGCAGCAATCGCACCTCCGGCCTGCTGCCACCCCGGATCGAGCGAAGCAAGGCGCGGCTTTGCGCGTTCTTCGCGCGCAGTTGACTATAACTCTGTCTCATAACGGAAGGATTGAAATTGTTTGTGAATCGCACGATGATGCAGCACCAGGGAGAGCAGGGCGCCCGGCAGGCCCAGGCTCAGTCCCGCACGGAACGGAAACCAGTCGGATACGATGTCCAGCGCCTGCGCGGCCACCACTACGCCTACGCCCGACGTGAGCACGAGCACGATCCAGCAATGGAGGATCGGGAAGCAGTAGAAGCGCAGCAACGAAAACAGCGCGATCAGCAGGTAGAAGACGGGGAAGCTGCAGGCGAAAGAGTACTTGGCCGCCATGGCGATCAGTGGAGGCATCATCATCGTTGGCAAGAGGCAGATGAACAGGTTCGCCCATAGCCAGATGCGGAAAGATAAGATCAGGTTACTCATATTAAAAAGCACTTTGTATTTCAAAGTATAAAGGCAAAAAAAATTTACTTGACGCCTCGGATCATTTTTTCCAGGGCATCGAGGTGATCGCGGAAGGACTTCTCCCCCGCCTTCGTAACCGAATAGGTGGTATTGGTCTTCCGGCCGATGAAGCCCTTCTGCACTTTCAGGAAACCGTTCTCCTCGAGGGTCTGCAAGTGCGTGGCCAGGTTGCCGTCGGTGACCTCGAGCATGGACTTCAGGTCGTTGAAGTTCACCGCTTCGTTGACCATCAGGATGCTCATCACACCCAGACGGATCCGGTTGTCGAAGATCTTGTTGAGGCCAGATATGGGATTGATCGCCGCCATGAATTATACGTTTGCGCTCCTGCGCTCATTCTTCCACCACATCAAAAATCCGTAAACAATATGCAATACCCCAAAACCAAGGGCCCAAAATATCAGTCCATAGCCGATGTACCAGAGGTTGATGGCGCCGAGCAGGAGCTGCCCGTAGCCGAGGTAACCGATCTCGGGAAACGTATGCTTCGACGCGTTGATCAGCGCCAGTCCGTAAAACAGCAGGCAAGCCGGTGCAATGAGGCCATAGACATGAAAATCGAGCAGGCGCAGGATGAGCAGGCCGCCTACCACCATCGGCACCACCACGCTCCACATCAGCCTTCGGGCCACGAAGCCCCAGATGGGCAGCCCGGTTTTGCGGCTGCGTAGCCAGGTGAAGAAAAAGGC
>CBHWDR010000412.1:0-3913 GCA_966112575.1 uncultured Chitinophagales bacterium | reverse complement strand
GAGTAGAAGTTTATGCGATAGGCAGGTTCAATTTTAAGAGTTGTATTGGATTGTTGAACTAAAATTAGAATTCTTTTTGAATTCGCACAATATTTATTGCTCCATTCTTCAACATTTGTCCAAACGAAGTGTTAACGTTTTTCTACTAAGGGTTTTAGCAAGGCTTAGTACTTTTGCAAGGCAATTCAACCGATGAAAGAAAAGATCGCCAAGGCTAAGAAAGTGGTTTCCAAGGCTGAGCCTGCTGTTTCCGATGAAGGGATCTTCATCAAGGGAGCGCGGGTCCACAATCTGAAGAACATAGATGTCAGCTTCCCCCGGAATAAATTCATTGTCGTTACCGGCGTATCCGGTTCCGGGAAATCCTCCCTGACCATCGATACGCTCTTTGCCGAAGGGCAACGTCGCTATGCCGAGAGCCTGAGCGCTTATGTGCGCCAGTTCCTCAACCGCATGGACAAGCCCGACGTGGATTATATCAAGGGCCTCGCGCCTGCGATCGCCATTGAGCAGAAAGTGATCACGCGCACCCCGCGGAGTACCGTGGGCAGCATGACCGAGATCTACGATTACCTGCGCCTGCTCTTCGCAAGGGTGGGTCAAACGATCTCCCCGGTCTCGGGCAAAGTGGTTAAGAAAGATGATGTGAAGGATGTGCTGGATGCCATCCGCGCACAGAAGAACGGCGCCCGGATCTTTATCCTCTCCTCATTTAAAACACATCGCAACCGCGACGTACGGGAAGAGCTCAATATCCTCATGCAGAAGGGCTTTTCGCGGATCTACGTTTCGCCTTTCTCGGTTAGCCAGAAGGATAATCCGGTCAGCGAGGGCCAGACCTACCGCATCGAAGACCTGCTGGAAAGCAAGGAGGAGCAGGCCGCCGCTTTCGCTTACCCGGAAAATGTATTTGTCCTCATCGACCGGATCGTGATGAAGGAACTGGATGAAGATGACGAACACCGCCTCTCCGATTCCGTTGGAACGGCATTCTACGAAGGAGAAGGTGACGTTTACCTGTAAGTGGATGAAAAGAAGCTCTTTTCCTTCAACAACCGCTTCGAACTCGATGGCATAAGCTTCGAAGAGCCTTCCCCCAACCTGTTCTCGTTCAACAACCCCTATGGCGCCTGTGCTACCTGCGAAGGTTTTTCCCAGGTGCTCGGTATCGACGATGAACTGGTGATCCCCGACAAGCGCCTCAGTGTGTACGAAGGCGCCGTGGCGCCTTGGAAAGGGGAGAAGCTGGGCCAGTGGAAGGAGAACTTCATCCGCGCCGCGCGGCGCTTCGACTTTCCCGTGCACAAGCCGGTGATCGACCTTACCGCGGAACAATACCGCGTGCTTTGGGAGGGCAACCAGTTCGTGTCGGGTATCAATGACTTCTTTGCTGAGGTGGAGCAGAACCTGTACAAAGTGCAGTACCGGGTAATTCTCAGCCGTTACCGCGGCCGCACACTCTGTTCGGAATGCGGAGGCTACCGTTTGCGGAAAGAAGCGCTCTACGTAAAGTTGCAAGGCCGGCATATCGGTGAACTGAGTGAGATGCCGATCCGGGATCTCCGTACCTGGTTCGACGAGGCGGCAAAGAATTTCACTCCTTACCAGACGGAAGTGGCCAAGCGGCTCCTCGTCGAGATCAATCACCGCATCGATACCATGCTCAACGTTGGCCTGGGCTACCTGACACTTAACCGGCTGGCCAACACGCTTTCCGGTGGCGAAAGCCAGCGGATCCAGCTCACCCGCAGCCTGGGTTCCAACCTCACCAATTCACTTTACATCCTCGACGAGCCCTCCATTGGCCTCCATCCCCGTGATACGTTTAACCTCATCCGGGTGCTGAAGGAGCTGCGCGACCTCGGCAACACGGTGGTGGTGGTGGAACACGACGAGATGATGATGCGCGAGGCGGACCATATCATCGACATGGGTCCCCTGGCCTCCCACCTGGGCGGGCAGGTGATCGCTGCCGGCAACTATGCCTCCATCATCGCCAACAAGGAAAGCCTTACCGGCAAATATCTGAAGGGCGAACTGGCCATCGAAGCCCCGAAGAAGCTCCGGAAGTGGACCAAGTCCATTGTTGTGGAAGGCGCGCGCCAGCATAACCTGAAAGATATCACGGCCGAATTCCCGCTCAATACCCTCTGTGTGGTCACCGGCGTCAGCGGAAGCGGGAAGACCACGCTGGTCAAGCACATCCTTTACCCGGCGCTTAAAAAGCATATGGGAGAGCCCGGTGAGAAAGTTGGCTTCCACCGCGCCCTTACCGGCGACCTCGATGCCATCACGCAGGTGGAGCTGGTAGACCAGAACCCCATCGGCAAATCTTCGCGCTCGAACCCCGTCACCTACATCAAGGCCTGGGACAATGTGCGCGACCTGTATTCCGATCAGCCCCTGAGCAAGATGCGGGGCTTCCAGCCGAAACATTTCTCGTTCAACGTTGACGGTGGCCGCTGTGATGCCTGCAAGGGAGAAGGGGAGAAGATCGTGGAGATGCAGTTTTTGGCCGATGTGCACCTCACCTGCGAAGTGTGCGGCGGGCGTAAGTTTAAAGAAGAAGTGCTGGAAGTGCAATACAAAGGCAAAAGTGTGTACGATGTACTGGAGATGAGCGTGGACGAGGCCATTGAATTTTTTAAGGACGAGAAATCCATTGCCGGCTGCCTGAAGCCCCTGAGCGAAGTGGGCCTGGGCTATGTAAAGCTGGGACAGTCGTCCGATACGTTCTCCGGTGGCGAGGCCCAGCGGGTAAAGCTGGCTTCTTTCCTGGGTAAGGGGCGTTCGGCGGGAAAGATCCTGTTCATTTTCGATGAGCCTACTACGGGCCTGCATTTCCATGATATCAAGAAGCTACTGGCCTCCTTCAATGCGCTAATCGACCAGGGACATTCCATCGTGGTGATCGAGCACAATACCGATGTGATCCGCAGCGCCGACTGGCTCATTGACCTGGGTCCTGAGGCGGGGATCGACGGCGGAACGCTCGTATTTGCCGGAAAACCTGCCGAGCTGAAGAAGTCGACAGTCAGCCAGACCGGAAAGTTCCTTTAAATGCACGATGCGCCCGGCGCACTTTAAGTAGATACTCTTAGCACGAAAGCCAGTCCCAGACTGGCTTTCGTGCCACTTTCGGGTTATGTGACTTTTATGAATTTTGAAAAATCTTTATTTGTAAGGTGGTCATTTTAATCAGTAAGTGAAATCCTCTGCGGGATTTGAAAAAAATACTTAGAAAAACGCTTGCACTAACCCTTACGGTAGAGTATGTTTGTCGCGCATTCGATTCCAATCCTCTGTAATTCCTTCTCCAATTCTAATTCCTGCTGAAGATCCTCTCTCCAATCCCTATAAGGCCGATTACCACAATCTAAACCTTAAAGAAAATTTTTTACCATGAGAAGGATTTTTACCTCTGCCATTGCCATCATTTGCGCAATCTCTGCCTCTGCTCAATGCACATTCAGCACGACCGCACCCGCTGGTGCACCTGGTGCTACTAACACATTCACATCGGGTATCGAAGCTTTTTCCGGTGATGTTACCTGGGTATCGGCTTCTGGCCGCCTCCAAACCACTGCTGGTGCCGGCGTTCGCACACTGACTACCCCTGTGTATTACACACAGCCTAGCCAGTCGAGCATCATCGTTCGCTTCTCACTTGAGCGTACTGCTTCGAATGACATCACTGCCTATTCTGTAACAGCTACCACCAGCAACGGCACAGTAACCCTTTGCCCGCTGGCTACACTCGTTCCTGTAGCGAGCCCGAACGCTGCTACCGTATATTACCTGACCATTCCAACCAGCGGTATCAGCTTTGGTCAGAATTTCCGTCTGAATATCAACCTGACACAAACAGGTACCTATTTTATCGACAACTTCGGAACCAACGCTACCTTCACCA
>CBHWDR010000411.1:0-3917 GCA_966112575.1 uncultured Chitinophagales bacterium | reverse complement strand
ATTTCCCTGGCCTCCACCTGGAGCTGGGCTTTCGGCACCCTTTATACGAAGAAGCATGCGGTGCACTTCAACCCCTATTTCGGACTCGGCCTGCAGATGCTGATCTCCGGGCTCACCCTGTTCACGCTGAGCCACGCGACCGGCCAGGCAGTGCCGCTATCGGATGTGCCCTGGCAGTCGTGGACCGCCATCGGCTATCTTGTAGTATTCGGATCGGTGCTTTCCTTTATCGCCTTTCTCTATGCCTTGCAGCACCTCCCGACCGAGCAATCCTCCCTCTATGCCTATATCAACCCGATCGTTGCAGTTTTCTTTGGCGCCTTACTCTTTGGAGAAACCCTGACTCCCTCCCTCATCGCCGGCGTGCTGATCACCATAGTTGGCGTCTATCTCGTCAACCGCGCCCGAAGGATATAACCCAATTCCCAAATACCCACTACCCCAATTCCCAATACCTAATACCTTAATACCCCAATACCTACCCCCCAACCTCCGCCACAAACTCCTGATAAACTTCCCTCCAACCGGCGAACTCCGGATCCGACCCCAGGATGGAATTATGCCAGATGGTCACCAGTTGGCCCTGCACTTCGCGAACACGATCGCAATAGCGGCGCAATTCTGCTGCCGCCGCTTCCGGGATGAGCTTTTGTTCGTAAAAAGCATTGGCATCCATGAAGCAGAAGGGGTGCAGCAGCAGCTTGGTAGGTGCATCGTTCTTCAGGTCGTACCAGTAATAGGGCGTAGCGATCGAAGCACGGAAACCATTGACGGTGCCATAGCCCATCGAGTATTCTTCCGTGATCCCGTTTTCAAGCAGGCGTTGATAGGTCGAAGGCAGGTCGAAGCGGAGGAAATGTTGCCGTGAATAAACCACCTTCTGCTCGCTCATCGACTCCAGCGTGGATCGCTCGCGGGCGAGTAGGGCCGGGTGGTCGCCGCTGTGCCAGGAAGGATGCAGGCCGATCGCATACTTTGAAGCGATCCTTCGCACCAGCTCACCGAATTCCGGGTGATCGACATCGATGTTCTTATCGTGCTTACCCCGCTCCTTAGCCACCAGGAAGAAATAAATGGGATGAAGCGACCGCGCCTCGTGCAGGCCGTCCAGCCAATCGTAAACATCGAAAGGATCCGGCCTCTTCCCGCGCAGTACGGCAAGTCGCCGGGCGGCTTGTCCGAAACGGAAGCGCAGGAGGAGCCTCAACAGGCCTCCGGCATTGCGTCCAAAACCTTTGTTGCGATAACTCCAGGCCATATCGATATCATAGGTGGGCAGGAAGCGGAAAGCCTGAGCCGGCTGCTCCAAATCCTTTGCGCCCATCTGCACCAGGCGGCTGCGGAAGTCCTCAAGCCAGGTGTTGACGAGGGGCTGCTCCAGGAATCCTTCGCGGTAAGCAAGCGAACTGGTATGGTCGAACCGGCCATAGACGTCTTTCCTGTGCGGCAGGTATTCTTCGTAGCGGGTGATGAGGTAAAAGAGCGCAGCGAAGATGTCGAAACCGAGGTCGCCCTCAGCCCTGAAGAAGGCTTTGTAATGGCCTTTCCCATCAACTGCCACCTGCGAAAAGCAATCCGCCTTCACCGGCCGGATGGCAGACTCGGTCAGCAGCACATGCGCATGGATAAATAGCTCGCCCGGGTGGATCCGGTGATAGGAATGGTTGATGCGTACCGAAGCCGTAGCAGCGCGGTATTTCTCCTCATCGCTGGTCAGCGCGAAGTGGGGGCCATAATACTGGTTGAGAAAATCGGCCACGTAACGAAGCCGCGGAGTAATGCTGTGCGAAAAAATGAGTACGGAAGGACTCATGGCTTTTGCCGTTCTTTCCAAAGTTGATTGAAGGATTTCGCGGGGAATTTCAGTTCGCTGCGGTTCTTCTTCCAGTCGCCCACAAAGGTGTTGACGACCCATCCCTTCATGCTTCCCGAACCCATGTTCATCAGCTTGCGGCTGAGCATGGCGCGCTTCCAGAATTTCCAGGCCATCTTCTCCGCGAAGCTGCCCTTGCCTTCTTCCACCGATTCCTTCCGGTTCTCCAGCAGCAGTTCGTGCAGGTTGATCTTGACGGCGCAGACTTCCGTACAATTGCCGCAGAGCGAAGAGGCGTAGCTCAGGTGCTTCCATTCGGCCATGTCGCGGAGGTGGGGCGTGATCACGGAGCCGATCGGGCCACTGTAGGTGGTCTCGTAGCTATGACCGCCGATATTTTTATACACCGGGCAGGCGTTGAGGCAGGCGCCGCAACGGATGCAGTAAAGTGCTTCGCGTGCCTCGGGATTGGCGAGCAGCTTTGTCCGGCCATTGTCGAGCAGGATCACGTACATCTCTTCCGGGCCATCGTTCTCCGACACCTGGCGCGGGCCGGTGATGATTGAAGAATAAACCGTCAGCTTTTGTCCCGTGCCGAAAGTGGCCAGCAGCGGCCAGAAGAGCGCCAGGTCATTCATGGAAGGGATCACCTTCTCGATGCCGGCGATCACAATATGCGTTTTCGGCCAGGCGCAGCTCAGCCGGCCATTGCCTTCATTCTCGGTGATGGCAATGCCGCCGATGTCGGAGATGAGGAAATTGGCGCCGGTAACACCCACTTCCGCAGCCCGGTATTTCTCCCGCAGCTTCTCGCGGGCCACCAGCGTCAGCTGGCTGGGCGTATAGTCGGCAGGGGTTCCGAGCTTGTTGGCAAACAGCCTGGCAACATCCTCCTTGCTCTTGTGCATGGCAGGTGTCACGATATGATAAGGCGGCTCGCCGTCGAGCTGCTGGATGTATTCACCCAGGTCGGTCTCCACGCTTTCGATGCCATTTTCTTCCAGGAATTGGTTGAGATGGATCTCTTCGGTCACCATGCTCTTGCTTTTCACGAGCGTCCTGCACTTCTTGGCCTCGCAGATCTTCTTCACTTCGGCAAGCGCTTCTTCGGCCGTTTCCGCCCAGATCACTTTCGCGCCCTTGCGCGTGATCTGCGCTTCGAACTGCTCGAGCATCTTGTCCAGCTGCTCGATCGCCCGCCACTTCACATTCTTCGCTTTCTCACGGGCCAGGTTCACGTCGGTGAACTGCGTCTTTCCCTGCGGCACTACGGCATTGTAGCGACCAATATTGAAATTGATCTTCCTCCGGTGCTCGCGGTCCGCAGCCTTTACCGTACTCTTGGCGATGAATGAGGTGGATTGCTCCGACATTACTTCTTCGTTTTATCCTGTTGGTCGAAATGCTCTACGGCCACCTGGTGCAGGGCCTCGTAGAAATCAGGGCCAAACTTACGAACGATCGCTTCTTTCAGGAACTGGTAGACGGGCATCTTTAACTTCTTCCCCAAGGCACAGCCCGGTGCGCAAAGCACATCACGCGGCTCGTAGTTCACGTTCACGTAATGCTTGCTGCGGTTGATCTTGATGGGATAGAGATGGCAGCTGATGGGTTTCTTCCAGCCCAGCTTGCCGTCGTAATAGGCCTGCTCGATGCCGCACTTGATGATACCCTTCTCATCGCGAAAGCCATAGGCGCAGATGCCGCCATTAATGGTTGGTGTCACCCAGCCGAACTCCCGGTCGTAGAGATAGCGGCCCTGCCGTTCGATCTCGGCCAGCCCTTCCTTGGTGAGGTAAGGCCGGATCGCCTCGAACTGCTCGTCGATGATCTTTTTTTCTTCCTTCTCCAGCGGTGCCCCGGCATCTCCATCCTCGCAGCAGCCGCCCTTGCATTTGTGCAGATCACAAACGAACCGGGCTTCCACCACCTCATCACTCACCAGGACATTGTCAATTGCTATCACGGTCTATCAGTTTGAGCAAAGATAGGCCCGGCGCGGACGCTGGGGAATTCGAAAATTGGGGAATGCGGGAATGGGCTCCATAGGGCATGGCTCTTACCTTATTTTGAACCACGGAGTCACGAAGGCACAAAGAGACAC
>CBHWDR010000410.1:0-3919 GCA_966112575.1 uncultured Chitinophagales bacterium | reverse complement strand
AGGCCCAGTCGGCCAGCAGCTTGATATCCGAAAACTCGCCGATGCCGAAGGAGTTGTTGGACCGCAGGCTGAAGACCGGTATCGCAACGCCGGTTCCTTTCCAGCTGGTATTGGGCAGCCGTACGAACCCGTCATGGATGATGGTACGCAGTCCCGGTGTCCCATCCTGGTGCAGCACCCGGTTGTCGCCTTCCTCGTAGCGGAGGAACTGGCCCGACTTGGCGGAACAGACACCGTATTTATAGGTCAGTGGGAAAGGCGTGGTCCGGAGGTCGAGGGCAATGGTCCACCAGCCCTCTTTCTTTTGCAGCACCACCGGCTTATCAGTGTCCCAATGGTTCAGACTTTCGCCGCTGCCAAGGATACAGATCGCTTCATCATTTTGCAGCAGGGGCGCTTTGACCCGGAACTGGTGGGTGTAAAATTCTACCTGCTTCGACTTTGTTTTTTTGCCGCCCCGGAAAAACACTTCGGTGAATGGTGCGGAGCAGAATGCATTTTCATAGAAGCCATCATCATTCCAGCTGTCGATGAACACCAGGTTCCCGTTCAGCTTCTGCAATTCCACGATCCGCTGCTTTTCTGCTTCTTTCTTGATCCCGCCCTGCTCATCGATAAACCGATACCGGTAGTGCAGTGTTTCCGTTTGCGAAGGGTCGATCTCTACGGATGCGTGCCAGAAGGTTTCGTCGAGATAGGTAAGGGGTAAAGCCTGAGCAGGATCATCATTTCCAAGGGCCGATACATTTCCGGCCACCGCCAGTCGCTGGCCGAATCGGGTCTGAAAACGCAGGTAAAAATCCAGTTTCATGCAGATAAATTAGCAATAGTTAGCCAATGTGTAACGAGAACACATTGGCGACGAAAATAGTAAAACCTACCGAACAAGGCACGTCCGAAAAATTGTTTTCAAAGGTACGCTGCATTGTTTAGCGCCCGTACCCTATTTTTGCGCAAAATTGACACCTGATGGAAGTTCGCAAAAAGAAAACTGGACTCTTCTGGCTGCTGTTCCTTGTTTCGACGGCTGCACTTGGTTTAGCCATCTATGCACACTGGCCCTGGCTGACCCTCATCATTCCCTTCGTGACCACGTTCTTCGTGCTGGCGATGGATATCATTTAAGGGGAATAGGCTGATGAGATCCGGATTTCGCCAAGGGATCACGGATTTAATGGATAAAAGGATTTCCGGATCAAGCACCAAGGCTTGGATCTTCATATAACTAGTAAAAGCGCTGATACCATCGGCGCTTTTTTTATGCCTTCTCAAAAAGAGCCTATCACAACGTTGGGATCACCCATTAGCTAATTAGCTCATTCCCGAATTAACTAATTCACTAATTCTTCTTGTTTCGCAGCTTGTAGCTCTCGGTGCGGTTCCGTTTCTGGAGCCGATTGAGGGAGTCGGCGGGAAGGGAGCGGCTGACGGTGCTGTAGCTGCGGCCGATGGAGTCGAGGCGGTAAGCGTCGCGGTCGTTGTCGAGGAAGGCCGAATAGCTGCGGAGCCAGGTCCGGTTGGCTTCGATGAGGCGTCCCGCACCGGCGAGGTCACCCCGGTCAACCAGGGCCATTGCCTGCTCCAGCCGCTCGTTGGCTCTGAAGAGGACCATTTGTTTGACCACTGCGCGATTAATATGCGTCAGGTATTGCTCGGTCTTCCGGGTAGGTGTGAGCGTAAGGGTTTGCCGGAGGCTGCGCGCCTGCCCGCTGGACACATCGCGGTAATCGAGCTGCACTTCAAAACTTAAGGAACCGGCGTCCTGCGGAATGCTCAGTTCAAGCAAACCGGCGCGTGTATCCCGGTCAAAGAGGTCACGCAGCGTGATGGTGGCCACCCGGCCTTTCTGCGTGTACCGGAGCGGAAACGCATGTTTTACGTCCACGCCCTGGGGCAGGCGAACACTGAGCCGCGCATCCTTGGCAGCGATATTCAGCAATCCGCTCAGCTCCTTCCGGAACAGGCCCGCCATCTGCTCGGGCGCATCAATAAAATAATAATTGCCGCTGCCGGTTTCTGCCATATCGGTCATCAGCTGCTCGTTGTAATCGAGGCCAACGCCGAAGGTGGAGATGGTGATGCCTTCCTCATCTTTCCAGGACTGTACTTTCCGGCGGATGGCCATGGAATCGGTAAGCCCGGTATTGGCCTGGCCATCGCTGATCAGCAGCACGCGGTTGACATAGCCGCCGTTGTAATTCCGCTTCACAAAGGCATAGCCCATTTCGGTGCCGCCCCATAAGTTGGTGGATGCCCGCGGCACAATGCCATCAATCTTTTTGAGTATGGAGGCCTTGTCGCGCGCGAACACGGGCGGCTGCAGGCTGTCGACGGTGTTGTCGTAGATCACGATCGAAACCAGGTCCTCCGGCCGCAGCTGGTTGATGATCTCTTTCGCGGCCTTCTTCGTGTACCCCATCTTGATCCCCTGCATGGAGCCGCTGCGGTCAATCACGATGGAGATATTCAGCGGCACCCGCGCAGAAGTGTCGGCCACCCGCTCGAAGACTTTTGCTTCTACATAGAGATGCGCTACTCCCCTGCCCGTGTCTACGAGGTAAAAATCGTTATCGATACCACTGCTTAGCTGCACCGCGCCGCTCCGGCTGACCTTGTTGGAACCCAGGTAGGACTTCCCTTTAAGTACCAGGGGGTTCAGGGTGTCCAAACCACCGGCGCCTGCTCCGGAAGAAGCAGGTTGCCGGAAGGCGAACAGGAACCATCCGGCGGCGACCAGGGCCAGGAATGTGATGCGGCTGGAATTCATGCTGGTGAGGCAAGATAGCGTTTCTTCTCCCGGAATGAAAAAGCCCCATCCGTCTTCCGACGGACAGGGCTTCTATCGAATATTCGCCTGTTATTTTACTTCTTCGTATTCGGCATCGGTCACATTCTCGCTGTTGCCGGTGTTCCGCTGAGCACCTGCTTCCGCACCAGGCTGCTCACCACCTTGCGAAGCCTTGTACATCTCTTCGCTCGCTGCGGTCCAGGCGGTGTTCAGGGCCTGTACAGCGGGCTCGATCTGATCGAGGTTTTGCGATTTGTGCACCTCTTTGAGGTTATTGAGGGCGGCTTCGATCGGGGCTTTTTTATCGGCCGGGATCTTATCGCCATATTCCTTCAGCTGCTTTTCGCTTTGGAAGATGAGGCTGTCGGCCTGGTTGAGCTTTTCAACCCGCTCGCGCTCGGCCTTGTCCGTCGCTTCGTTGGCCTTGGCTTCCGCCTTCATGCGTTCCACTTCTTCCTTGTTGAGGCCTGATCCGGCTTCGATGCGGATCTTCTGCTCCTTGTTGGTGCCCTTGTCCTTCGCCGTTACATGAAGGATACCGTTCGCATCGATGTCGAAGATCACTTCGATCTGCGGTACACCGCGCGGTGCCGGCGGGATGCCATCGAGGTTGAACACGCCCAGGCTCTTGTTCTGATTGGCCATGGGACGCTCACCCTGGAGCACGTGGATCTGCACGCCGGGCTGGTTATCCGAAGCCGTGGAGAAGGTCTCCGACTTCTTCGTGGGGATCGTGGTGTTGGAAGGGATCATTGCCGTCATCACGCCGCCATAGGTCTCGATGCCAAGGGTCAGCGGGCTCACGTCGAGCAGGAGCACGTCCTTCACCTCACCGGTGAGCACGGCGCCCTGGATGGCAGCGCCTACGGCTACCACTTCATCGGGGTTCACCCCCTTGTTGGGCTTCTTGCCGAAGAATTTCTCTACGATCTCTTGTACTTTGGGGATCCGCGTGGAACCACCTACCAGGATCACTTCATCGATCTGCGAGGCGCTCAGGCCGGCATCTTTCAGGGCCTGGGCACAGGGCTTCAGGCAGCGCTCGAACAGGTTATCGGCCAGCTGTTCGAATTTCGCGCGGCTCAGCTTTTTCACGAGGTGCTTGGGCACGCCGTCGATCGCCGTGATATA
>CBHWDR010000409.1:0-3921 GCA_966112575.1 uncultured Chitinophagales bacterium | reverse complement strand
CACCCGTATCGTTGTGGACCTGAAACGCGACGCGATGGCCACCGTAGTGATGAACCAGCTCTTCAAGTTCACCGAACTGCAGACGAGCTATGGCATCAACAACGTGGCGATCGTGAAGGGTCGTCCCAAGGTGCTCAATCTGAAACACCTGATCTCCGAATTCATCGAGTTCCGCCACGAGGTCGTGTACCGCCGTACGCAGTTCGAGCTGCGCGAGGCCGAGAAACGCGCGCACATCCTCCAGGGCTATCTCATTGCCCTCGATCACCTCGACGAAGTGATCGCGCTCATCCGTGCCTCGGCTACGCCTGATGCGGCCCGGGAGAACCTCATCAACGCCGGTTGGGGACTGGACGAGATCCAGGCGAAGGCCATCCTCGAACTTCGTCTCCAGCGCCTGACGGGCATGGAGCGCGACAAGATCAAGCTGGAATACGATGAGCTGATGAAGCTGATCGCCCACCTGCGCGATATACTGGCCAACGAGCACCTGCGGTACGACATCATCAAGACCGAATTGCAGGAAGTGAAGGACAAATTCGGCGACGTTCGCAAGACTGAGATCACCTTCCTCGACAACGAGGTCAGCATCAAGGACCTGATCAAGGAAGAAGATGTGGTGATCACCATTTCCCATCTCGGTTATATCAAGCGCACCCGCGTAGCTGATTTCCGCGCACAAAAGCGTGGCGGGCGTGGCGCCGTTGGCGGACGTACCCGCGAAGAAGATTACATCGAGCACCTGTTCGTGGCCTCCACGCACCATACCATGCTTTTCTTTACGGAGAAAGGCCGTTGCTACTGGCTCAATGTGTACCAGATCCCGGAAGGGGAGAAGAACTCCAAGGGACGTGCGATCCAGAACCTGCTGCAGCTTTCCTCGGAAGACAAGATCCGCGCGATCATTGACATTGCCGACCTGCAGGACGTGGACTTCGTGAATTCGCATTACATTATTCTCTGCACGAAGCAGGGCGTGATCAAGAAAACGGCGCTGGCCGACTTCAGCCGCCCGCGTTCCACCGGCGTTAATGCCATCACCATCGTAGAAGGCGACCAGCTGCTGGAAGCCAAGCTCACGGATGGCGATTGCGAGATCATGATGGCAGTTGCCTCCGGCCGGGCGATCCGCTTCCCCGAAAACAAAGTGCGTCCCACGGGCCGCGGCGCGATCGGTGTGGGCGGTATTGAAGTGGACGATACCAACGATGAAGTGGTGGGGCTGCTTTGCCTCAACCCGGAAAAAGACAAGGAGCGTACGGTGCTCGTGGTCAGTGAAAAAGGATATGGCAAGCGCACGGCGGTGGACGAATACCGCGTGACCAACCGTGGCGGCAAAGGGGTGAAGACCATCTCTGTAACCGAGAAGACCGGCCGCCTGGTGGGTATGCTCGATGTATCAGAAAAAGAAGACCTCATGATCACCTGCAAGAGCGGTGTGACCATCCGGATGAAGGTATCGGACATCAGCGAGCTCGGAAGGGCCACGCAGGGCGTGAAGCTGATCCGTATCGATGACGGCGACGCCATTGCCGCGATCACGAAGATCGACGTGCAGGATGAGGAAGAACTCCTCGCCGAAGGGGTGGTTGCCGAAGCCCTGGAAGGCGCGGCTCCCGCTGCCGAACCAACCAATGAGGCGGAAAATGCATCTGATGAAGAGAACACCGTAGAATCATAATTTTATCTAAAACAACGACAAATGCGTAAACTAGTCATTGCCCTCTTGTTTGCCGGTTCGTTCACTGCGGCCCATGCCCAGAAACTGGAAGATGTAGAGGAGAAATTCAGCAAAGGAAAGATTGACGAGGCGAAGGAAAAGATCGATAAGATGCTGGCGGATCCGAAGAATGCGTCGAATGCCGGCGCCTGGTACTGGAAAGGCAAAGTGTACACCGAACTGGCGAAGAACGATACGGCCGGAACCCTGGGTTTCGATGCCGGCTCGGCAGCCTTCGAAGCATTCCGCAAATACCAGGACCTGGACAAGACCAACAAATACATGCTCCTCGAGCAGAATGTAGGCCTGTTCCAGCTCTATGACCTGAACTACAACCGCGGTATCCGTTTGTATAACGATAAGAGCTACGACAAGGCCTATGACCGGATGAAAACGGCCATGAAGCTGGAAGAATACATTGCCTCCAAAAAACTGGAGTACAATGGCTTTTCATTCCCGGTGCTCGATACCCAGCTGATCAACCTCACCGCTTCCGCTGCCTACCTGGCCGAGAAGCAGGATGAAGCCATTCCCCTGTTCGAGCGCCTGGCGGATGCCAAGCTGCGAGACAAGGACTATAAGGAGATTTATCGTTTGCTCGTGGAGCACCACCAGAAGAAGGGCAACACCGAGAAGATGAACAAATACCTGGAACTGGGCAGCACCATTTTCCCCGACCCGGATTATTGGGTAGGTCTTGAATTCGGTGATATCCCGGAATCCGATACGGTTCGTCGCCAGGCCCGTTATGAGCAACTGATGCAGAAGTATCCGGAGAACTACGCGCTGGCCATGGATTATTCCATCGAGCTGTTCAACTATACCTACGGTTTCGACAAGAAGCCCAAGGACTACGAGGCGCGCCAGGCCAAACTGGAAGCCGCATTGAAGCGTGCCGTTGCCGCGAAGTCAACCGCACTGGCCAACTACGTGATGTCGCAGCACCTCAACAACCAGGTGTACGATATCGAGGAAGCGCGCCGTGCCATCAAGGGCAACACGCCTGCGGAAGCCGCCAAGCGCAAGGACCTCAATGCTAAGCTCGACGCTAAGTATGAGGAAATGTATCCTTACGCGCTGAAGGCCTACCAGCTCTACCTCGAAGAGCCGAAGCTGAAGACCCAGGACAAGGTGAACCTGCGCAAGGCGCTCGACGAGCTGATCGACTACCATTCCCGCAAGAAGCAGCAGGACAAAGTGACCTTCTACGAAGCAGAAAAGAAGAAGCACATGTAATTGCTGATAACAGCTGAATAGAAGATCCCGGCCAAAGGCCGGGATCTTTATTTTAAATCACGGATGGAAAGCAGATGATCCGAATTGCACAGATGTCTGTGGTCTCACATCTCACGTTTCACATCTCACGTCTCACATCCTCATTACTGATCATTGATCACTCATCTCAAATTATGCTCGGGCAGTACTTCCTCGTACAGCTCCTCGATCCGGTCCTGGAACACGGTAGGGGCGTAGCGGGAGAGGTAAACGCCACCGAGGTGGGTGTCGGCGATGTGGTTCTTCCACGAGAGCTGCACTTTGATCAGGAAGTCTTCGAGTAATTGCATGAGGTCATCGAGGGTGGTAGCGCCGGGACGGTAACCGACCTGGTAGATGACCTGGTACTGGGCGTCGAAGAGGATGCCGTTCTGTTCACAGATGAGCTGCACGTTCCAGTTGTAGGCGAGGAGATAGGTATTGTCTTCTTCGGCCTTCGCCAGCTGATAATCGAAATCCATCAACAGGTCGAGCTCCAGTTTCCCGAGCCGGGCCTGTTCGAGGGTTTTATCCTCCCATTTCACATAGCGCGCTGATTTCAGGGTGCGTGTTATCATACGGTTGGCGGGGTGGTTTTCCAAGCTTCCCCAACCTGAGTAAGGCAAAACGCGTGCGAAGAATTGGCGGAGCGCGACCGTAGACGGGTTTGTTTGGCCCAAATGCAGGAGGGGCCTGCATTTGCGGATGTTGTTCTTGAACTGTAACGCTTCAGAAGCAAGGAAAGCGGGCGGGGCCTTGGATTGTAGAAAATGAGGAATCAGCAGGCCGGGCTGCAGCCGTTTATTTCAGCCAATAAGTCAAAATCCTACTTTCCAGCGGGCCAGCCGTTCGTCGCCGAAAGAGCGGGTCGGTGCCCGGTGGCGCGTGGTCATATCCGTCCATTGGCGTTCGGTGATGGATCGGGCCCAGGGTGCTCCGGCTTCGCC
>CBHWDR010000408.1:0-3924 GCA_966112575.1 uncultured Chitinophagales bacterium | reverse complement strand
CCCTATCACCTCACTGCCCTGTTGGGGATTCGACCCACCATCCGCCCGTCGGATCTGTAGCGGTATTTCAAAAGCGACTCCTCCAAATGGATCAACGACCACCGCCTCTGTCCCAAGACCTTCCGGTGGCAGGAGGGCTATGGAATGTTCGCGGTGGGCAAACGGGAGCTGGACCGGGTGACCGAGTACATCATCGGCCAGCAGGTACACCACCGAAAGCGGTCGTTTATGGAAGAATACCAGGACCTATTGATCGAAGAAGGGATCGGCTTTGACGAGCGGTATTTGTTTTATGAACCCGTCTAATGAGGCAGGGACCTTGGTTCCACCGGGCACCCCTACGGGGTGCGTCTTTGATGGAAATATTGTCCGATTTACCCCGGGCTTCACCCGGGGCTACCCACCGGTCACCCCTACGGGGTGGGATGCAACCAGTGTAAGTCATAACCTTCGACCCGGTTGCTCTCCCCCAGAAACGAAATCAGGGAGAATCTGCCGGCTGACTGAAATCCTTTTGCGTTGCGGTATTTACACCCAGAAGCGATTCAAACAAGAAATCCTTTGTGTCCCCGCCCACCAAGGCCCTGGCGTAGGCGGGCTTTGTGCCTTCGTGGCTCCGTGCTGCGTCCGCCGAAGCTTCAGCGCAGGCGGGTTCAAAAAAAGGTTCGAACCATGCCCAATAAAGCCCATTCTCGAATTCCCTCATTTTCGAATTCCCGAATTCCCCTACCGCAATTTCACCCGCACCCCGAAGAACCCTCTCCGCCCCTGGTTGGGCGCATACACGTACGTTGGGTCGAAGGTCAGGGCATAAGGGTTGGATGGCGTGGCCACCACCTGCCCGTTGGGGTCGAATTGCACGCCCTTGTCGAAGGGGTCGTGGGCGCGGGCGATGAGGAAGGGGTTGCCGCGGTTGGGCGTCCAGTTGAGGAGGTTCTTCAGGCCCGCATAGAGCTCCACGTCTTTCAGCCCGGACCAGGTGAGCTGGATGTTCTGCAGGCTCCAGGTGGGACTGCGCTCTTTGCGCGGATCAAGGTCGCCAAGGAGGGGCAGGCGCATGGGGCCATAGATATTGCCGGTATAATCAATACCCAGGTTGATTTTCTTCAGGGCATAGGAGATCGCCCAGGTGCCGGTGAAGCGCTCGGTGAAAAAGGGACGCTGATGCAGGCCGCTCTCGGTCGTGGTCACGTTCATCAGCGTGGCCCCGGCGATGATCTTCAGGCCTCCCGGGAAGGCGGCATCGAAGTTGGCCGAGAAGCCCCTGCTCTCGGCGAAGCCATCCAGGTTGTCGTAGATGATCTTGTTGGGGTCGGAGGCGAAATCGCCGATGATGCGGTTGGTGAAATAGGTGTACCAGGCCGAGAGGTCGAGACCCATGGAAGCGCCACTAGACATATGGATCTTTTTCAGGTAATTGAGGTTCACATTGTACGAACGCTCGGGCTTCAGCGCGTTGGCGATCACGACCTCACGGGCACCCGTAAGCGCTGCGTGGTCCTCGGTGAACAGGTTCACCACCCGGAAGCCCGTGCCCGCGTTGAGCCGGAGGATGCTGTGCTCGCCCGGACTGAACTTATAGGCGAAACGCGGGGTGAAGATGTGTCCATGGTCCCGGTTGTGATCCCAGCGCATCCCCAGGAGCAGCTTGTGCTTTTTCGCAAGGCTGATCTCGTCCTGCAGGAAGAGGCCCGGCAGGGGCGTGCGTTGCGGACGCGTACCGAAATGCGCCGGGTCAGTGGCGCCGGTGCCGGGCGTGTTGTCGACATAATACGTGTACCGCAGGGCCGCGCCGGCCAGCAGGTCGTGGCGCGACAAGGTCTTGTCCCAGGTGATCTGGCCGAAGGCGATGTGCTGCCGAGCGTTGTAGGACGTAGCACCATAGCGGCTATCCTGGTCGTGGTAGTTGTAAGAAAACCAGAGCAGGAGTTTCTCCACCGTGGGCAGCTGGTATTGTCCCAGCAGCTCCCAGCGTTTGGTGTAAATGCTCTCGCCGTAGATGCTGTCACCGCCACGGAAGGCCTTCGTCCAGCGCGTGTCTCCACCCCAGCGGTCCTCGTAGTGATGGCGGCCGGCGAGGGAGAAGAGCCGTCCTTCCTTCCGCTCAAAATTCCATTTTTGAAAAACGGAGAGCCGCTTCTGCAGGGTCACATCGGTGAAGCCGTCCTTGTTGGCATCCTTGACCTGGTTGTAGTGATAGTAGTTCACGCCGGTAAGCACCGCGGCCTTCCTGCCGGCATTCAGCTTCAGGGCGAGGTCGGTGTTCCATTCCGACCAGGTGGTGCCCATCAGATCGGCGGAGAACAGGGGCAGGCTGCCCGGTTTTTTGGTGATGATGTTGATCAGTCCACCTACCGCCTCGCTGCCATAGAGCGAGGAGGCGGGGCCTTTGACGATCTCGATCCGCTCGACGAGGGAGTTGGGAATACCCGAAAGGCCATAGACCGTGGAAAGACTGCTAACAATGGGCATGCCGTCGACGAGGATCATGGTGTAGGGACCTTCGAGGCCGTTGATATGGATGTCGCCCGTGTTGCAGACATTGCAGTTGAGCTGGGGCCGCACGCCATTGACCTGCTGGAGCGCGTCGAAAATATTGGGCGTGGGATTCTTTCGGAAAAATGCGGGCGTATAGACCTCCACCGGCACCGGGCTCTCGATGCGGTTGACGGGCTTCATCGTGCCGGTGATCACCACTTCATTCAGCGCCCCTGTTTCGGGAAGGAGGCGGATCTCGAGGACCGTCTCTTTGCCCCCTTCCACCAGCACATGTTCCGTATGCCGCTTATAGCCGAGGGCGGAAACCACCAGGTGCTGCCGCCCGGCAGGAACATCGCGAAGCGAGAATTGTCCCAGGGAGTCCGTCACCACACCCATTCGCAGGCCGGGCAGCTCGATGCTGGCACCGGGGACGGTTGACCGTCGACCGTTAACCGTCGACTGCTGGCTGTTGACGGTCAGCGGTTGACGGTCAACGGTTGACAACTTCCCCGAGATTATGCCGCCTTGGGCAGCCACACCGGCGATAAAAAAGAAACAGAGCAACAGGCATCCGGCACGCTTCATTGGTTTCGTCTTTGGACATCAAAACTAAGGAAGTTAGGACTACCTAACAAAATAAGTTTGTCCGATTGCCTACCTTTAGCCCGATGCGCACCTCCTCCGAAGAGAACTACCTGAAAGCCCTCTACCAGATCGGTTACGAGCAGGGCGCTGCCGGCGAAGCGGGCACGAACGAGCTGGCTGCCGAACTCGGACTGAAGCCGGCTACGGTAAACGAGATGCTCAAGCGCCTGAAGGGAAAAGCCTGGGTGGACTATGAGAAGTACGGCAAGATCCGGCTCACCCAGGCAGGCCGCACCATCGCCCTGGAGATCATCCGCAAGCACCGGCTCTGGGAGACCTTTCTCCTGGAAAAACTCGAATTCACCTGGGATGAGGTGCATGAGGTGGCGGAGCAATTGGAGCACATCCAGAGCCGGAAGCTGGTGGACCAGATCGACAAGCTCCTCGGCTATCCCTCCTTCGACCCCCACGGCGACCCCATCCCCAACGCCGCGGGCGAAGTGGCGGCCATCACCAAGCAGACCCTCTCCGACCTCGCTCCCGGCGGCTCGGCGCGCATGGTGGGCGTAAAAGACGACACGGCCTCCTTCCTCCAGTACCTCGACACCATCGGCCTCGCCCTCAACCGCCGCATCCGCCTCGTGTCCCGGAACGAATATGACGGTTTATTGCAGATCGAGGTGAACGGGGTCGCCTGCAACGTTAGTCCCAAGTTCGCCGAGCATATCTGGGTGGTGGAGGAATGAGTGGGGTTCGCAGATTTTTTTTCAACACCAAGCCACAACCTCACCCCAAGCCCCTCTCCCAAGGCGAGGGGAGTCCGGTCGTTTAAAAAAGTGACCAAGTGTTGCGGAGTGA
>CBHWDR010000407.1:0-3925 GCA_966112575.1 uncultured Chitinophagales bacterium | reverse complement strand
AGGACGAGAGTGTATTCGAGGTCGTTCACAGCGAGATCCTTCGCTATTGCCGCGCGGGTCATTTCAACGGACTGCGTATCGATCATATCGACGGGCTCTTCGATCCCGCCATGTATCTCGATCGACTGCGTGCGGCCGCGGGGCCGGAATGCTACATCATCGTGGAGAAGATCCTCGCGCCCGAAGAGGAGCTGCCCCAGGCCTGGCCCGTGCAGGGCAACACCGGTTACGACTTCATGACCGAAGTGAATAACCTGCTCACCAACACCGGTGCCGAGGCCGAGTTCACCCGCTATTATTTCGGACTGGAAGTAGAGCAGCAGACGGTGGCCCAACAGGTACGCAGCAAAAAAGCGCATATACTTTATCAGCATATGGGCGGGGAACTGGACCTTCTCTATTCCCTCTTTATGCAATTGATCCGGGAAGAGCAATATGCGCAAATGCGCACCGAGGATATCCGGACGGCCATCGCCGAGTTGCTGATCCACTGGCCGGTGTACCGCTATTACCGGAACTCCCTGCACTGGAGTCCGGAGGAACAACAGGCCGTGCAGCAGGTGGTGCGGCAGGTGCGCGACACCCGACCCGATCTCTCACCGGCCCTCGACCTGATTGAAGAAACGCTTTACGCACCGGCAGAAGAAAAGAAAGAAGATGCGCTGAAATTTTACCAGCGCTGCATGCAATTCAGCGGTCCGCTCATGGCCAAAGGGGTGGAGGATACGATCATGTATACGTTTCACCGTTTTATCGCGCACAACGAAGTAGGAGATGCCCCGGACGCCTTTGGCTATACGACCGCGGAGTTCCATCAACATATGCAGCGCCGGGCTGAAGGCGCACCGCTTTCGCTGAACGCCACGGCCACGCACGATACGAAGCGGGGCGAAGATGCCCGTGCGCGCCTGAATGTGCTGACCGATATTCCCGGAGAATGGCTGCACTTCGTTCGGGAAGCAGCCGTGAAGAATGCCGACCTGAAGAAGGACGGCATGCCCGACCGCAACGATGAATATTTCATTTACCAGGTGCTGGCCGGCTCCTGGAGCGAACTGTCGGAGAAGGATGCTTATGCGGACCGGTTGACTGCCTACATCCAGAAAGCCTTGCGCGAAGCGAAGCGGCATTCGAACTGGACGCAACCCAATGAAGCTTACGAGCAGGCAACGACCGGTTTCGCGCTGGGGCTGCTGGAAGAGCAACGTCCTTTCTTCAAAAGCCTGCAGCAACTCGTTCGCCGGATGGAGGCCTGGGGCCGGCTCAATTCCTTTGTCCAGCTGCTGTTGAAAACAACCTGCCCGGGTGTGCCGGATGTTTACCAGGGCACGGCCGACTGGGATTTCAGCTTCGTCGATCCCGATAATCGCCGACCGGTGATCCAGGCGCAATTGGAAGCATGGCTGGCGGAAACCGCGTCTGTGGAATGGAATGCGTCGGTTTTTGAAACGCCTGAAGGGCGCTACAAGCAGGCCTGGCTGCAACACCTCTTGCACCTGCGTGCGGCGAACAGCACTCTTTTTCGCTTCGGCAGCTACCAGGCCCTGGATGTTAAGGGCAGGCATGCCGATCATGTGCTGGCCTTCGCCCGGAAGTACAAAGGCAGGATGATCGTGGTGATCGCGCCGCTCGGCCTGGCCGCAGTAAGCGATGGGGCGAAGTCCTATGCGGATTTCGATTGGGCCGATACCGAAGTTCAGCTGCCCCGGGGAGTGACGGGCGATTGGAAAAACCTGCTCGAAGCGTTCGGGGGCTCGGGCACCCGTATTCTACTGGCTGAGGTACTGGTTGCTTTTCCCATCGCGGTGCTGGAAGGCCGGTACGAAGAGAACCAGCGGCGGTCAGGCATCCTCCTGCACCTGACCTCGCTGCCCTCGGCCTTTGCGATCGGCGACCTGGGGCCCGAGGCCTATCGCTTTGCCGATGCCTTGGCCTACGCGGAGCAGCGGCTCTGGCAGTTGCTGCCCGTCAATCCTACCGAAGCCGGCCAGGCCCATTCGCCCTATAGCGCGATCTCCAGTGCTGCCGGCAACACCCTGCTTATTTCCCCCGAATGGCTGCGGGATGCCGGCTGGCTTGATGAGGAAGACCTGCAAAAACACCGGCAGCCCAACACCGGGCAGGTGGATTACGAAACAGCAGCTTCCATAAGGCAGGAGCTGTTTGCAAAGGCCTGGGAGGCATTTGAAGCCGGTCGCGGCCGGAACGAGCACAGCGCATTCCGGGAATTCTGCAAGAAGGAGAAAGAATGGCTGGACGACTTTGCGCTCTTCGTCCTGTTGAAAGAATTGCATGCCGGACAACCCTGGTATGAATGGCCGGAACCGCTGCGGATGCGCGAAGTGAAGGACCTGAAGGAATTGGAGGCGAAAGAAAGCAAACGGCTGGACAAACTTCGCTGGCTCCAGTTCGTCTTCTTCCGGCAGTGGGAAGAACTGAAATCCTATTGTGCCGAGCGCGGGATCTCGTTCGTGGGCGACCTGCCTTTTTACGTGAGCTATGACTCGGCTGATGTTTGGTCCAACCGGGACCTCTTCCTCCTGGATGCGGAAGGGCAGCGCCTTGGTGTGGCGGGTGTGCCCCCGGATGCCTTCAGCGCCGATGGCCAGCTCTGGGGCATGCCGGTCTTTCGCTGGGAGGTGCTCGCGCAGCAGGACTACCGCTGGTGGATCGGCCGGCTTCGCCGGAACGTAGCACTGTTCGACCTCGTGCGGCTCGATCATTTTCGTGCCTTTTCCGCCTATTGGGAAGTGCCTGCGGGTGCGGAGACGGCCCGCAACGGAAGTTGGGTGGAAGGCCCGGGCGCCGCTTTCTTTACGGCGGTCGAACAGGCCCTGGGCAGCCTGCCCTTTATTGCCGAAGACCTCGGCGAGATCGACGATCCCGTGCGGCAGCTGCGCGATGAGTTCCGGCTGCCCGGGATGAAGATCCTGCAGTTCGCGTTTGGTGGCGACTTGCCGTCATCCGAATATATCCCGCATAATTACGGATCGAATTTCTTCGTGTACACCGGTACGCACGACAACAACACCACGCGCGGCTGGTACCGTGAAGCCGATGAGCAGACGAAGCAGAACCTGAACCGGTATGCCGGCAGACAATTGGATGAAGAGGAAGCGGTGGATTACCTCTGCCGCCTCGCGCATGCCTCTGTTGCCGCCACCGTTGTGCTCCCGCTTCAGGATGTGCTGGGCCTCGGCGCGGAAGGGCGGATGAATATACCGGCATCGGCCACCGACAACTGGGCCTGGCGTATGGCCTCCGGTCAGCCCGACCAGGGTGCGCTGAAGAAGCTTCGTGAATGGACCCGGATCTATAATCGCAGATAAGTATGAGAGCAGCCAACGTACATATCATCGATAATGCCTTTTACCTGCCGGCGCTCGAACGATGGCGGCGAGTATGGCTCTACCTGCCCGGCGACTATTTTCGTTCCGAACGTTCCTACCCGGTGATCTACATGCACGACGGGCAGAATCTTTTCGACGAGGCCACGGCCTTTGGTTCTGAATGGGGCGTCGATGAAACCCTCAACCGCTTGAAGAGTAAATGCATCGTGGTGGGAATCGACAACGGCGGTATCCGGAGGATCCCGGAATACACGGTGCATGATACGGAGCACGGGATCGCCGAAGGACGAAAATACATGCAGGATGTTGTGGAGCACCTGAAGCCCTACATTGATCAAACCTATCGTACGCTGTCAGACCGGGAGCATACGTTCACCGCCGGTTCCTCACTCGGTGGCCTGATCGCTTTTTACCTCTGCATGCACTACCCGCATGTGTTCGGGGGCGGCGGCATCTTCTCCCCGGCTTTCTGGATCGATCCGCTGATCCTGGGCGAGACGGCGATCGTAGCGGGCAACAATCACACCCTGCCCCAGCGCTTTCTCCACGGATTCCTCCGCCGTGCAGCTCGACGA
>CBHWDR010000406.1:0-3935 GCA_966112575.1 uncultured Chitinophagales bacterium | reverse complement strand
CAGGGCCTCGGTTTCTTTCAGCTCGATGTTATTTTCCTTCAGACAGGCATCGCGCTCCATCTCCTGCTGCAACAGATTCACCAGGTCTTCGCCTTCCAGGGGCTTCAGCACATAGACCTGGGAGCGGCTCAACAGGGCTGAGTTGACCTCGAAAGAGGGATTCTCGGTAGTGGCGCCGATGAGGGTGATGGTGCCTTTCTCCACGGCGCCGAGCAGGGCATCCTGCTGGCCCTTGTTGAAGCGGTGGATCTCGTCGATGAAGAGGATGGCGCCCGTTGTTTTGCCGGCTTCCGCGATGGCATCCCGCACATCTTTCACACCGGAAGAGATGGCGCTGAGCGTGAAGAAAGGAACGCGCAGGGTATGGGCAATGATGTTGGCGATCGTGGTCTTTCCCGTGCCGGGCGGTCCCCAGAGGATCATGGACGGGATCTTGCCGTGCTCGATCGCGGTTCGGAGGATGCTCCCCTTCCCGGCCAGGTGTTCCTGGCCTACGAGGTCATCGAGGGTTTGCGGGCGCATGCGCTCGGCTAAAGGTGTCGCTGCATTCATCCGGTCAAAGCTACGCCGGACCTTCAGATGATGGTCACCTCAATGCCCATGCTTTTCAGGGTATCCACCATGTGTTCGGAAACATTGGCATCGGTGATCACCTGCTCGATGTCTTCCAGCCCGCAGATGCGGCCAAAGCCGCGCTTGCCAAACTTGCTGGAGTCGGCTAAAACAATGGTCTTCTGCGCCGCGGCGATCATCTTGCGGTTGAGCTGGGCCTCCATCATATTGGTGGTGGTGAGCCCGAATTCCGCATCGATCCCATCAACGCCCAAGAAGAGCTTGCTGAAGGAAAAATCCTCGAGCATTTTCTCGGCATAAATCCCGGTCACGGAAGAGGAGGTGCGGCGGATGAGTCCTGGCAGCTGGATCACTTCGATATCGGGATGATGCAACAGTTCCGTTGCCACGTTCAGCGCTGCCGTGACCACGGTAAGGTTGCCATGCGGCTGGATGCTGCGCGCGAGGGAATGCACGGTGGTGCCTGAGGCGATGAGCACACAGTCATTGGGCTCGATGTGCCGGGCTGCGGCCTGGCCGATTCCAGTTTTCTCTCCGGAATGCATCATCGCTTTTTCGTTCACCGGCCGGTCGGTAGTGTAGGGATTGGCGAGGGTGCCGCCCCCATGGGTGCGGAAGAGCAGCTCCTTATCTTCCAAAAGCTTCAGGTCCTTTCGGATGGTTACGGAGGAGACATTGAGTTCATTGCACAGGTCCACCACATTCACGCTGCCTTCTTTTTTCAGCTTGCCGAGTATATGCTGGTGGCGTTCCGTTACCGTACTCATGCCTGCAAAGTACGGAAAGGGAGGGCAAATCACCAACCGGAGCACCGGGCTCTGCGGCTTCCGGTACCTTTCGATTGTGGATAATTATTTTTCGAATTGCTTTCGAAGTTTCAAAATCTCCTTATCATTGCTTTCGAATTGAAACAACTCGAAACATTACGAAACTGCGAGGAATGATGATCGAACGAAAATCCATAGCGACCGACCGCGACGCGCAGCTGCAACAGGTTGCCGACATGTCGGCCGTATGGGATGTACTGGTGATCGGTGGCGGGGCAACCGGGCTCGGGGTAGCCCTCGATGCCGTGGCCCGCGGCTACCGCACCCTGCTCGTCGAAGGCTCCGACTTTGCCAAGGGCACTTCCAGCCGCAGCACCAAGCTGGTGCACGGGGGTGTGCGCTACCTGGCCCAGGGCGATGTGAAGCTCGTCCGGGAAGCCAGCATCGAGCGCGGACGGCTCTGCCGCAACGCGCCCCACCTGGTGAAGAACCAGACCTTCATCATTCCGATCTATTCGCAGTGGGACCGGCTGAAGTACACCGTAGGCCTCAAGCTTTACGACTGGATCTCCGGCAAGCTGACCCTGGGATCCTCTGTTTATATCTCGCGCAGCAAAACCCTCGAGGCCCTTCCCGGCGTAAAAACCGAAGGCCTGCTGGGTGGCGTGCTCTACCACGACGGGCAGTTCGACGACTCGCGGCTGGCCATCAACCTCGTGCAGAGCATTATCGAACAGGGCGGCTGCGCCGTCAACTACACCCGCGTCACCGGCCTCCTGAAAGACAGCGAAGGCAAGATCAATGGTGCCGTGGTGGAAGACGGGGAGCGGAAGGTGCGGTATCGCGTGCAGGCAAAGGCGGTGGTGAATGCCACCGGCGTGTTTGTGGACGATATCCTGCACATGGACAATGCCGCTGCCCCGAAGAGCATCTGCGTGAGCCAGGGCGTGCACCTCGTGCTCGACAAGTCCTTCTTTCCTTCCCAGCATGCGCTGATGATCCCCGAGACCAGCGATGGCCGCGTGCTCTTTGCCGTGCCCTGGCACGACAAGGTAGTGGTGGGTACCACCGATACGCCGGTGGAACAAGCCTCGCTGGAACCGAAAGCACTGGAAAAAGAGATCAGCTTTATTCTCGATACGGCCGCTGCCTACCTGACCCGCAAGCCCACGCGCGCCGACGTGCTCAGCGTGTTCGCCGGCCTGCGTCCGCTGGCGGCGCCAAAACAGGGCGAGCAAAAAACGAAGGAGATCTCGCGCAGCCACAAGATCATGATCTCCGACTCGCAGCTCTTCACCATCCTGGGCGGCAAGTGGACCACGTTCCGCAAGATGGGTGAGGACATGGTGACTGCGATCGAGAAGCACCTGGCCTGGCAGCAACGCAAGCCGGCAACGGCCACGATGCACATCCATGGTTATGTGGACGGGGTCAACTGGAGCGATCCTTTTTATTTCTACGGCAGCGATGCCGTGCAGTTGAAGAAGCAGATGAATGGCAGCACGGGCGTTTATCTCAGCGAGCTGCTGAAGATCCACAAAACCCAGATCAAATGGGCGGTGGAGCAGGAGATGGCGCGCACCGTGGAGGACGTACTTTCGCGCCGCACGCGCGCGCTGCTGCTCGATGCGAGGGAAAGTGTGCGGATCTGCCCGGAAGTGGCGCGCTGCATGGCCGAGCTGCTGCACAAGGATGAACAATGGGTCCACAACGAGGTGGAGCGATATACGCGTCTTGCCGAGCAATACGTACTGACAAAGAACTAAACGAACGAACGCCAATAGCTATATGAGTGTACTGCAGTTCCTGCGACCTGCGCCGCATCGGCCATTACTGCCCCGTGAGGAGATCGACCCGGTGTACAAGAAACTCCGGCTCCAGGTTTTCCTGGGCATCTTCATCGGCTATGCCGGCTACTACCTGGTGCGCAAGACCTTCTCCATGGTCATGCCCGATCTCATCGCGCAGGGCTATACCAAGTCGGACCTCGGCGTGGCGCTCTCGGCGATCTCCGTTTCCTACGGCATCTCCAAATTCGTGATGGGCACGGTCTCCGACCGGAGCAACGCACGCGTCTTCCTCTCCCTTGGCCTGATCCTCTCCGCCATCACCACGGCCCTGATGGGACTGATCCCCTGGGCTACATCTTCCATCGCCGTGATGTTCGCCCTCCTTTTTGTGAATGGCTGGTTCCAGGGTATGGGCTGGCCGCCCTGCGGAAGGGTAGTGGTGCACTGGTACTCGGTGCGCGAGCGCGGCACCCGCATGTCGATCTGGAACGTCGCGCACAATGTGGGTGGCGGCCTGATGGCGCCCATCGCCATTGCCGGGCTCTCGGTTTTCGGCGCCTGGCAGGGCAAGCTTATTTTTCCGGCGGTCGTAGCTGCCGCCGTGGCGGTGATCACCTACCTGCTCGTGCGCGATACGCCCCAGAGCTGCGCGCTTCCGCCGATCGAGAAATACACGAACACCTATGCGGCCGATTACAATGAGTCGCACGAAAAAGAATTAAGCACGCGCCAGATCCTCATGGATTACGTTTTGGTTAACAAGTTGATCTGGTACATTGCTCTCGCCAACGCCTTTATATATTTG
>CBHWDR010000405.1:0-3935 GCA_966112575.1 uncultured Chitinophagales bacterium | reverse complement strand
GCACCGACAGCCTGCGCAGCAGCGGGATCTTCCCCCAGGCGGAGCTCTGGTTCGGGGAGAAGTTCTACCTCAGTGTAACGCCGGTCTTTGTCAGCAACGCGGCACAGCCGCTCGACTATGCGGGCTTCGTGGCTTCCATCGGCTACCTGGATGTGCGCAGCCATTGGATCACCTCTGCCTATGTGCTGAAGCCCTTCTATGAAGCGCAGGCCCAGCTGGTGCAGTCGGCCCTGAAAGCGCAGACCGGCCTTTCGGTCAGCTATACCAACAAGATCCTCAACCTCACGGCTGGCGCCGACCTCAAATACAGCGATCGCGTTGACTATGGTGCTTCCGCAGGTGTCGATCATCTCTTCCGCAAGGAGCTGAAAAACGGCTCGCTGCTCGTGATCGACCCTTCGGCCACCGTATACGCCGGCACCCAGAATTTCTCCACGACCTACAACCGGAAACGTACGGGCTTTCTGTTTTTTCCCGGCAGCAATGAAGAAGTAACGGAAACATCGCAACGCTTCGAAGTCCTGTCGATCGAGGCCTCCCTGCCCCTTATCTGGGCAAAGGACAAATGGCTGATCCAGCTCACCCCGGCCTGGGTGACCCCGCGCAACCTGGTGAAGGTCTCCGGCAGCCCGGCGCTTTCGGAGCAGGGAAGGAATATGCTCTACCTTACCGCAGGGTTAAAACGGAGCTTTTAGGCGATTTAACAGTCCCGAAAGGCCTGAGCGCCATGATATAGGCGGGTTTTCCGGTTTGCGTAATCGCTGCAGATTGGTTTTGGCATAAATTTGTAGTTCAATTTTGCACTATGATCAAGACCGGAAACCCCATTATAAGCATATATACCGAGATGACACCCAATCCGGAGACGATGAAGTTTGTGGCCAACAAGCTTCTCTATCCCGGTAAAAGCATCGATTTCCCGGATGTGGAAAGTGCCAAGCCTTCGCCCCTCGCGACCGAGCTCTTCGGTTTTCCCTTCATCCGCGCCGTATTCATCGCCTCCAATTTCGTTACCCTCACCAAGACCGCCGATACCGACTGGAACGATGTGATCCCTGCGATCCGCGAGTTCCTGAAGGACTACCTCGAAGAAGGCAAGGCCGTGGTGAATGAAGAGGAGATCGCTACCCGCGTGCCGGAAAGCAGCAACGAAGTGACCGCCGATGACAGCGACGTGGTGAAGCGCATCAAGGAACTGCTCGACAATTATGTTCGTCCCGCCGTGGAAATGGACGGTGGCGCCATCCAGTTCAAGAGCTACGATGAAGGTGTGGTGAACCTCATGCTCCAGGGTTCCTGCTCCGGCTGCCCATCTTCCATGATCACCCTGAAATCAGGTATCGAAGGAATGATGAAGCGCATGATCCCCGAGGTGAAGGAAGTGGTGGCGGAAGCGGAGTGAGTACGTTGACCGTCAACTGTTGACCGTTGACCACAAGGCAAAGAAAAATAGATTCAGAAAAGCGCCCGTTGGCGCTTTTTTTAATGGATAGTGAATACGGAATGCCAACGGCCCCACACCGGTTATGAAGATCCCCTTAACTTTTCAGCAACGCCTCCTCCTGGCCAGAGCCGCTTTTATTTTGGCGCTCATCGGGTTCATGATCAAACTACCCTCCGGCTTTCGGGGCATGGACAAGGAAATGCACGCCG
The DNA here is from genome assembly GCA_966112575.1 of uncultured Chitinophagales bacterium. Classification (GTDB taxonomy): domain Bacteria; phylum Bacteroidota; class Bacteroidia; order Chitinophagales; family Chitinophagaceae; genus Flavisolibacter. The sequence goes on along the minus strand of CBHWDR010000405.1, from coordinate 2,282 downwards.
CTTTTTACTTCTGCGCGGCCGCTTTTCTGAACTTCCTTTTCGCCCGGAAGAGCCTGGTGCGCCATGCCCTGATCTTCGGTGCTCTTTATGTCTTCGGCGTGGCGATCGAACATGCGCAGGCTTACTCCAACCAGTTTTATCGCAAGCGTATCCATGGCCGCTTCGATCCGGAAGACGTGCAATCCAACCTGAAAGGCCTCATTGCCTTCTCGGTGATCTGGTTTCTCTACCTCCTGGTTACGCAGCTCTTCAGCAAACCGAAACCGCCAATGCCTTCCTGAACCATCTCCCTGCCTACTGCCTATTGCCAATTGCCTATTGCCTACTGCCTACTACCTATTGCCTATCTTCGCGGCATGCTCAAAAGCACCCTCCTACAGGCCATTGATGCGGCCGCGGCCGAGATCCGGCAGTTTACCGATAAGGAATTCACGATCACGAATAAGGAAGGCATCAATAACCTGGTGACCGAAGTGGATCATGCTTCCGAGAAAGCCATCATCGAAACCATCCGCAAAAATTTTCCCGAGCATCACCTGCTCACCGAGGAATCGGGCGACCTGGTGCAGGACTCCACCTATAAATGGATCATCGACCCCATCGACGGCACCGTGAACTTCGCCCACCGCATCCCGATCTGCTGCATCTCGATCGGCCTGGAGCATGAAGGCAAGATGATCCTCGGCGCCATCTATAACCCCTTCATGAATGAGCTGTTCGTGGCCGAGCGCGGCCAGGGCGCAACGCTGAACGACCGCCGCATCCGCGTGAGCACAAAAGAATCGGTGGCCACGGCCTGCCTCGTGACCGGGTTCCCCTATACCTACCTCGACGAGCCGAACGGTCCGCTGCAGGTATTCGAGCGCTTCATCCGCCGCGGCATTCCCGTACGCCGCCTCGGCTCCGCCGCCATCGACCTCGCCTGGGTTGCTGCCGGGCGCTTCGACGGCTTCTTCGAGCACAAGCTCCAGGCCTGGGATTCGGCTGCCGGCTTCCTGATGGTGGAAGAGGCCGGAGGCCGCGTGACCAACCTGCATGGCGATACCTATTCCCCTTACCAGCCCGGCATCATCGCCTCCAACGGCGTGCTGCACGACGAATTGCTGCAATGGGTAAAAGGAGATATACCAGCTTAAGCTTTTTAACGAGAGAAAGGATCGACGGTCTCCGACCGTCGATATATTCAATCAATCAACCATGAGCGACAATAGAACAGAAGTTTCTTCGTTAGGTGAGTTTGCCCTGATCGATCACCTGACAAAAAATATCGAGATCCGGAACGCATCCTCCCTCGTGGGCGTGGGCGACGACGGTGCCGTGATCGACCATTTCGGAAAGCAGACCGTGCTCACCAACGACCTGCTGCTGGAAGGCGTGCACTTCGACCTGATGTACACCCCGCTCAAGCACCTGGGATGGAAGACCGTGGCCGTGAACGTGAGCGATATCTGTGCGATGAATGCGCAGCCAACGCAGATCCTGCTGGGACTGGGTTTCTCCAATCGTTTTTCGGTGGAGGCCCTGGATGAGTTTTATGAAGGCGTGTATGCGGCCTGTGAAGAATATGGCGTGGACCTCATCGGTGGCGATACCACGACCTCGATGAAGGGCTTCATCATCTCCTGCACGGCGATCGGTGAAGTGGCCCCGGATCGTTACGTTCGTCGCAACGGCGCACAGAAGGGCGACCTGCTCTGCGTAACCGGCGACCTGGGCGCGGCCTTCATTGGTCTCACCCTGCTCGAACGCGAGAAGCGCATCTTCCTGGAGAACCCTGGCGTACAGCCCGACCTCGAAGGCGAGAAATACGTAGTAGGCCGCCTGCTCAAGCCTGATGCCCGGAAGGACATGGTGGATTACCTGGGCTCGGTGAACATCCGTCCGACCTCGATGATCGACATCAGCGACGGGCTGAGTTCGGAGATCCTGCACCTCTGCACGCAGAGTGCAGTGGGAGCCGTGCTTTACGAGGAGAAATTGCCCATCGGCGAAGACACGCGGCAGGCTGCCTTCAAGTTCAACCTCGACCCAACGGCCTGCGCGCTGAGCGGCGGGGAAGACTATGAGTTGCTGTTCACGATCCGGCAGGACGACTACGAAACGATCTCGCAAAACCCACAGATCAGTGTGATCGGTTATATCACCGATGCGGAAGCCGGGCTGCACATCTTCACCAAAGGTGGCAACAAGCATCCCATCACGGCGCAGGGCTGGAATGCCTTCAAATGACCTCATGAGAACAAGTTGTCTTTCGCTTATCCGGGTGCTTTTATTGTGTTCCT
>CBHWDR010000404.1:0-3969 GCA_966112575.1 uncultured Chitinophagales bacterium | reverse complement strand
GCGGGCAACCGCTCGAACCTGCGGCTCCAGCTGCGGTACAACCCGGCCCTCGCCCCCTCCTACCCGGCTTCCGGTCAAGCCCTGTTCCTCCCCAATAACCTGAATGTTTTCGAAGAGGAATTCTTCGAGCTCTTCACCACCGAGCGCACGATCTATGACACCGTGGCCATACGCTACACAGCCACGGAGAACAGCCTTCCTTCTTCCCTGTCGCCGGCCTACAGCCTGCTCGGTTCCGATATTCCCGCGCACGATTCGGTGACGGTGCGGATCCGCATCAACGCCGCCTCCGGTCCTTCCCTGCTCGACCGGGTGGTGATCCGCAACACCGTGGGCAGCCGCAATTACCTGCAACGGGCCTCCCTGTCCAAAGGCTGGTACACCGCGCGTTTCCGGCAGTTCGGCGCCTACCAGGCTTTTGTCGACAACGAGCCGCCAACCGTCAACAATCCGCCTTCGAACCTGGCCGGCGCTTCGCGCATCGTGTTCACACCAAAGGATAATTTCAAGGTGATCCGCTCCTTCCGTCTCGAAGTGGACGGGCAATGGCTGCGCTGCTCCAACGACAAAGGCGCTTCCTGGATCTATATTTTTGATGAGTATTTCCCCAGGGGCGCACACCAGCTCAAGGCCTTCATCGAGGATGAAGCCGGCAATGTGGCCGAAAAAACCTGGAACATTATTCGGTAATTTTGCGCCCGCTATGGCAACGCATTTACAAGAAGGACAAAAAGCGCCGGCCTTCTCCGGCAAGGACCAGGACGGCAACAAGGTTTCCCTTTCCGATTTCAAGGGGCAAAAGCTCGTGATCTATTTCTACCCGGCCGATGATACGCCGGTTTGCACCGTGCAGTCCTGCAACCTGCGCGATAACTATGGATTGCTGAAGCAGCATGGCTTCCAGGTCATCGGCATCAGTCCCGACGACGTGCAGAGCCATAAGAAATTCGAGGAGAAATTCAGCCTTCCCTTCCGGCTGATCGCCGATCCCAACCGCTCCATCATTGAGAAATACGGGGTCTGGGGCGAGAAGAACATGTATGGCAACAAGGTCATTGGCCTCCATCGCACCACCTTCGTGATCAACGAGAAAGGCACCATCGCTAAGATCTTCCTCCGCCCGAAGAACACGGCACATGCCGAAGAGATCGTCAACGCGGCCGGGAAGTAAAGAATAAAGAGCAAGGAGTGAAGAGGAGTTGAATGTTCATTGGTAAATAGTTAAGTAGCGCGTTTCCTTTACCATTGATCAACTGCCCTCGTCCGCCGAAGCCTTGGCGCAGGCGGGCTATTGCCCACTGCCTATTGCCTATTGCCAATCCACTCTACATCCCCAACGGCAAAGCGTTCTTCCATGCCGTGTTCCACAACCAGCTCGCCATTCTCCGTAACGCGGCGGATGAGGGCTTCGAAGGAGCGGCTGCCCTTGCGGAGCCGGACCCGTTCGCCTTTGCAATAGAGCTGTGCATTGAAGGCTTCCGGGATCTCCCTGGGGTTGCGGAGCAGCCACTGCCAGGCCCATTCAAGGTGGGTACAAAGCCTGCGCGCCAGCGCAACCGGGTCTTCTTCCCGACCGGTAATGGCGCGGAAGGAGGTGGCTTTATCGGCCAGCTCACCAAATTCCATCTGGTTGATATTGATGCCGATACCGACGATGGCCCAGCGCCATTCAGGTCCCTGCCATACATTTTCGATCAAGATGCCCGCTGCCTTTCTGTCACCCCAGTAGAGGTCGTTCGGCCACTTGATGGAAAACCGGGAACCGGTGGCCTCTTCGCAAAAGCGATGAGCGCCCAGGGCCATGGCCATGCTCAGGCTGAAGGCTTCGGAAGGTGCGAGGCGATTCGGGTCGATCAGCACGCTGAGTGCGATGTTGCTTCCGGGCTCCGATTGCCAGGCGCGGCCCCGCTGTCCGCGGCCGCCATTTTGCTCCCGTGCAAACACGGCTGTACCGTGTTGTGCCATACCCGCATGTACCATCCCCATGGCATAGTTGTTGGTGCTGTCTACCACGGGCAGCTCAAGGAAGGGAATACCGAGCGGGGATTGTACGTCCAATCGAGTTATTTTTGGGCAAAGAAAAGACGCACGTTTGTATTAACTTCCTGTTGCTCATTTTTAATCACATAAATCCTAGAAGTATTTGGAACGACTAGACGTACTGGCGAACCGTAAGAAAGGCGCTGCCCGACTCAACCGGAATTCGAAGATCCTTAAAACCATCATACGGGCCATCCAGGATAAAAAAGGTGAGCATGTGGTCTCTCTCGACCTCCGCAAGATCCCCGAGGCTGTTGCCGATTTCTTCATTATCTGCGAAGCAACCAACCAACCCCAGATACGCGCGATCTCCGACGCTGTGGAAGATGCTGTGAAGCAGAACTGCGGCGAGAATCCCTACCACCACGAGGGCAAGCAGAACCTGAACTGGGTGCTGATCGACTACGTGAACGTGGTGGTCCATGTGATGTTGAGTGACCAGCGCAAGTTCTACCGTCTCGAAGAGATGTGGAGCGATGCCCCATTGGAGGAATACAACGGCTGAGATTGTTAAATCCGCTTACCGGGAGCGATCCTGGCCGAACTTTATAGCACCATTTGAACAGAAATAAGATCAGACATGTCACAGGAACCATATAAGAACGACAATAAGAACCGGCTTCCGAAATTTCCGAACCGTCCGAACCCGGAAGGCGAGAACCCTCGCAAAGGCCCGAGGTTTTCAATTTACTGGGTGTACGCGCTCATTTTCGCCGTACTGATCGGGCTGCAGGTATTTGGATCTTTCTCCACCTCGAATAACCAGATCGACCGGAAGAAATTCACCGAGCTCCTCCAGAATAACGAGATTGAAAAATATACGATCATCTCCAACCGCAACGTGGTGCGTGTGAAGCTGAACGCCACCGGCATCCAGGCGGAAGAAGGCAAGATCGGCAAGAACCTTCGTGCCAACGACCCCTACCATGCCACCTTCAAGATCGCTTCCGTAGAATCGTTCAAAGACGATATGCGCGAGCTTTCGAAGACCATGCCCGGACTCACCAACCTGGAAGATTCCGATACGGAATCCAACTGGTTCCCTTCCGTGTTGCAGACCATCCTTCCCATCCTCATCTTTATCGGCCTCTGGGTACTCCTGATGCGGAAGATGGGCGGCGGCGGCGGCGCAGGTGGCGGTCCCGGCGGCATCTTCAACATCGGCAAGTCCCGCGCAACCCTGTTCGACAAGGGCACCCGGGTGAACATCACCTTCGCTGATGTGGCTGGCCTGGACGAAGCCAAGGTGGAAGTGATGTAAATTGTGGATTTCCTCCGCAATCCGAAAAAATATACCTCGCTGGGTGGCAAGATCCCCAAGGGAGCCCTGCTCGTAGGCCCTCCCGGTACGGGTAAGACCCTGCTGGCCAAGGCCATGGCGGGCGAGGCCCAGGTGCCTTTCTTCTCGCTCTCAGGTTCCGATTTTGTGGAGATGTTCGTAGGTGTGGGTGCATCCCGCGTGCGTGACCTCTTCAAGCAGGCCCGGGAAAAAGCCCCCTGCGTGATCTTCATCGATGAGATCGACGCCATCGGCCGCGCCCGTGGCAAGAACATGATGATGTCGAACGACGAACGCGAATCGACCCTCAACCAGCTCCTCGTGGAGATGGACGGCTTCGGCACCGACACCGGCATCATCGTGCTGGCCGCCACCAACCGTCCCGATGTGCTCGATACGGCCCTGCTTCGCCCCGGCCGCTTCGACCGCCAGATCTCCATCGACAAGCCCGATGTGAAAGGACGTGAAGCCATCTTCAAAGTACACCTGAAGCCGATCAAGGTATCGGAGAAAGTGGACATTCATAAGTTGGCCGAGCAGACCCCGGGCTTTGCCGGCGCCGATATCGCCAACGTATGTAACGAAGCCGCCCTCATCGCTGCCCGTAAAGGCAAGAACGCGGTGGACATGAGCGATTTCCAGGATGCCGT
>CBHWDR010000403.1:0-3979 GCA_966112575.1 uncultured Chitinophagales bacterium | reverse complement strand
ACCAGTGTGTACAATGTCAATGGCGGCGGCAACAACTTCATGACCCTGAACGTGGCGGGCATCGTCGGCGGTGCCGATAATATCCAGGTGCATCCCAACGGTGAGATCCTGTTCACGACGGCCACCGGCATCATCCGCATCAATGCTTCGGGCAGCGTGTTGACCAATTATTCGGCGGCCAATACCGGCGGCCTGCTTAGCGGCGCGCCCTCCGATTATGATTTCGACGAAAAAGGCAACCTCTGGGCCATCCAGGGCGGTCGCCTGTTGAAGATCCCGCTGGCCACGCCGGCCAATTCGAAAAACTATTCGTTCACTTCCGAGCTGAGTAACCCTGCTGCCATCGACCTGTTCGTGGTTGCCGGTACCGACACCGATATCATGCTCGCTAAAACATCCGGCAATGCAGCAGTACGTATTCGTTAGATGGTTCGCCCTCCTGCTGCTGCTCTGCGGATCCATTTCGGCCTTCGCACAGACCAATGGCATACGGGAAGTCCGGGTCGAGAAGAAGACAGGCACTTCCTACCTCGTTCGCTTCCGCCTGGAAGCCGGGCGTGCCCTCGGCGCCTCGCCCGTGCTGCTGGTGATCGAGCGCAGAAGGAATGGCAACGTGGAGCAGGTCTTCGAGCAGGAGGTGCTTGCCACCCGCGGCACCGATGGCTGGTACCGGTACAACTGGACCACCGACGCACAAACCGTGAAGCCCGGTGATGACCTCCGGGCCACGATCCGCTTCACGCAGGAGCGGCCCGTGGCAAAGGCACCGCAGCCCTCCGGCAATCAGCGGCCCCGGGCCAATGCCGGGCAGTTTCGTGAAGTTCAACTACCTATCAGCCAGCCCTTGGTGCTCGATGCCGGCGCTTCGCTGGATCCCGAAGGTGGTAGGCTAAATTATTCCTGGAAGCAGATCGGTGGACCTTCCCGCGTGCAGGTGCTGCAGCCCGATTCGGCCAGGGCCCGCATATCAGGCGAGGTGCGTGAAGGAACCTATGCGTTCGAGTTGATCGTACGCGATAACCGTGGCGCCAGTGATACCGATCGACTGGTGGTAACGGTTCGTCCGGCCACCGCCATGTCGCCGCCGGCCGTTGTGACACCGCCGCCGTCCATCCCCGCCCCGCCGGTAGCACAGACACCGCCGCCACGACGTCCGGATACGGTGGCGCGGACCAACCCGGCGCCCATTACCCGTCCTGCACAGCCAACGGTCAGCGCCGAGCCGGCACCCCGGCTGAAAGGTGGCCCGGCCAATGCCCTGGTCAACCTGCTGGTGCCCGGCCTTGGTCATTACTATGTGAGCGGTGATTACACAGGTGAAGGCCGCAAGAAGTCCGCCTTCATCGTCACCGGGCTGTATGCGGCAAGCGCCGGCACGGCACTGTACATGAAAAAGCGTTCCGACAATCAGTATAAGAAATACCTGGCTGTTGTGAATACGCTGGAATACCAGCGTGATGCGAACGGCACCGTGATCGGCGTGCGCGGTCCCGGAGCTGAAGCGAACAGTTACCTAGAGAGCGCGCAGTCCTCGCATCGTTATTTTCTCATGGCTGCCGGTACGGGCCTGGCGATCTCCGCCGCCGATTTCGTCTACACCCTGTTGCGGGGCGCCCGCAACCGCACTCAGTGGAAACAGGCCACGCGGACCTCTTTCCTTTTGCTTCCACAATCGAACGGCTGGTCGGCCGGTATCCGACTCCATTTCTGATCATGAAAAACCGCATACTTACTTTACTGCTCCTGGGCCTTAGCTGGAGCGCGCAAGCCCAGGACACCGAAACGGTTACCGAGGAAAGATCCAGCGCCTGGCTTCGGGTAACGGCTCCACGACCTGCTGCCCCGGCAACGAGAAAACCTGCTGCCACAAGTGCAACGACACGCAGGCCGACAGCACCTGCAACGCCAAAGCCGGCACCCGCTGCTGCGCCACCGAAAAAAGATGAATTCAGCGAAACAAACAAGCAGGTGAACCGCTTCAAGAAGAAGGGCTCCTGAGGAACTCCATATGGCTTTTCAGGTAGGGAGCGGTGCGGCTCTTGCCGTGCGCCGCCACCTGTGCCGGAGTTCCTTCTACCACCACCTGGCCGCCTTCTTCACCGGCCCCGGGTCCCATGTCGATCACCCAGTCGGAAGCGGCAACCACATCAAGGTCATGCTCTACGGTGACCACCGTATTGCCCGCATCTACCAGTCGCTGCAACTGGGCGATGAGCTTCTCCACATCGGACGGATGAAGGCCGGTGGTGGGCTCATCGAGAATATAGATCGTATCACCCTTGCCCAATCGTTGCAGCTCGGCAGCCAGCTTGATCCGCTGGGCTTCGCCTCCCGAAAGCTCGGTGGCCGGTTGTCCGAGCCGCAGGTAGCCGAGACCTACTTCGCGGAGCACATGTAAGGTGCGGTGAACGGCGGGTTCTTCATCGAAGAAATGATAGGCCGCGTCTACGGTAAGCCCGAGCACGTCGGCAATGTTCTTGTCCTTATAGGTGATCTCCAGCGTTTTTGCATTGTAGCGAGCGCCGGCGCAGGTAGGGCAGGGTGCGTACACGCTGGGCAGAAAGAGCAGCTCCACCATCACGAAGCCTTCCCCCTCGCAGTGCGGGCAGCGGCCCTTGGCCACGTTGAACGAAAACCGCCCGGCATCGTACTTCCGCGCTTTCGCGGTTTTCGTGGCTGCGAAGATCTTCCGCACGTGATCGAACAGGCCCGTATACGTGGCCAGGTTCGAGCGCGGCGTTCTTCCGATGGGCTTCTGGTCTACGAGCACCATGCGCCGGAGGTATTGCATGCCTTCGGTGATGCGCCCGCTCGTTGTGATCACGGCATCCTGCTGCAGGGTATCGGCAGCTTCTTCTTCCTGTGATAGTTCATGACCCAAGTGGCCGGCAACCAGCTCCACCAGGGCGCCGCTCACAAGGCTCGATTTGCCCGAGCCGGATACGCCGGTGACCGTGGTCAGCACACCGAGGGGAACCCGGACGTCGAGTTGATGCAGGTTGTTGCGGGAGATGCCTTTTAGCTGGAGCCAGCGCGAAGGGGTGCGGGCTTCGTGTGCCTGCTTTTCGTGATCCGAAAAAAGGTAGCGGCGCGTCTGCGAACCTTCGATCTTTTTCAGGCCTTCGGGTTTGCCGCTGTAAAGGATCTCGCCGCCTTTTTCACCGGCTGCCGGACCCACATCCACGATCCAGTCGGCGGCACGCACTACATCCAGCTCGTGCTCCACCACGAACAGCGAATTGCCCGAAGCCTTCAGTTGCTGCAGGGCGCGAAGGAGCGACTCCGTATCCGCCGGGTGCAATCCTGCCGATGGCTCATCCAGCACGTACACAACGCCAAAAAGATTCGAGCGGACTTGAGTCGCCAACCGCAGCCGCTGCAACTCGCCCGGTGAGAGCGTAGGCGTGCTCCGTTCGAGCGAGAGGTAGCCGAGGCCCAGGTCAAGCAGCGTCTTCAGACGGCCGCAGAGGTCATTGGCGATCCGTTGGGTAACGAGGTATTTCTCTTCGCTTTCCTTCTCCAGCTGCCTGATCCCCGGTGCCTTGCCCTCGGCATAGGAACGGAAGAGTTCATAGAGCTGTTTCATCGGCAGCCGCGAGAGCTCGGTGATATCCTTGCCGGCAAAGGTGATCGACAGCGCTTCCTTGCGCAGTCGCCGGCCCTTGCAAAGCGGGCATTCGCTGCTCAGCATGTATTGCGATACGCGCCGCTTCATCAGCGCGCTTTGCGTGTTGGCAAATGTATGCAGCACATAACGCTGTGCGCTGGTAAAGGTGCCCATATAGCTCGGCTCCATCTTCCTGCGGATGGCCTGCTGCACTTGTTCCCGGTTAAAGCCGGCGTACACGGGAACAGAGGGCTGCTCTTCGGTGAAGAGGATCCAGTCGCGCTGTTTCTTGGGCAGGTCTTTACAGGGCTTGTACACATCATAACCCAGCGAGGTCAGGATATCGCGCAGGTTCTGTCCCTGCCAGGCCGT
>CBHWDR010000402.1:0-3984 GCA_966112575.1 uncultured Chitinophagales bacterium | reverse complement strand
GTTCCTCGTTCTTTATTCGATATTCCCCTGTATGGGTGCTTTTTGCCTAACCTTAATCGTATGGGCGCTTCCCTATGAAATAAACACTGTCGTCGGTCTCCTGACCGACGACGCACTCTCATTTGCTTCCCTCCCGTTCGGGTAGTATGTTTGCGACACTTTATGAAAGTCATTGATCACCTGAATAACGCCAACTCGACACCAGTTTCGTTTGAAGTGCTCCCGCCGCTCAAAGGCAAGGGCATCAACGCCCTGTGGGACCATCTGGATCCCCTGATGGAGTTCAAGCCTGCCTTCATCAACGTTACCTACCACCGCTCCGAAAGCATGTTCAAGAAGAAAGCCGACGGTTCTTTCGACAAGGTAGACGTGCGGAAGCGCCCCGGCACCGTCGGGATCTGCGCAGCCGTGCAGAACCGGTACAAGGTGGATGCGGTGGCTCACCTCATCTGCGGAGGCTTCACCCGCCAGGAAACGGAAGACGCCCTGATCGATTTGGCCTTCCTCGGCATCGACAATGTGCTCGTGCTCCGCGGCGACGCCCCGAAGAACGAAGCTTCCTTCGAAGCAGAGCCCGGAGGTCACCGCTATGCGATCGACCTCCTCAAGCAGGTGCTCAACATGAACAATGGCATTTATATCGAGGAAGACCTGAAGAACCCCGTAAAAACCAATTTCTGCGCGGGCGTGGCAGGTTATCCCGAGAAGCATTTCGAAGCACCCAACCTCAAGATCGATCTGCAGCACCTCAAGGCCAAGATCGACGCCGGCGCCGAATACATCACCACCCAGATGTTCTTCGACAACGCCAAATATTTTGAGTTCGTCCGTTGCTGCCGCGAAGCCGGCATCACCGTGCCGGTCCTCCCCGGCCTTAAGCCCATTTCCACGAAAAAGCAGCTCAACATCATCCCCCGCACCTTCCACGTCGACATTCCCGAAGAACTGTCCAGCGAGATCATGAAGTGCAAGTCGGATGCGGATGTGGAGATCGTAGGCACCGAATGGCTGCTCCAGCAATCCAAAGAGCTCAAGGCCGCCGGCGTACCGGGACTGCACTACTACACCCTCGGCAAACCCAAGATGGTGTCGGACGTGGTGCGGGCGTTGTGAGGGTTCAAAGGTTTAAAAGTTCAAAAGTTTAAGAGTTTGGTTCCGAAAGGAACCATTTTCTTTTTGGGTTGGCGCCTCTTCCTAAAAGAAAATCCCGGCTTGCGCCGGGATCATATTATGGAGAAAAAATCTTCTGTGGTCCGTGGTCGATCGACGACCAATGGTTAACGCCTCCCTCAGCGTCCCGCCTCGCGCTTCACCAGGGCATTCAGGACCGGTGTATTTACCGTCACGGGATACTTGCGCTTCAGTTCGGCCAGCCACTTCGCTTCGAGCTCGCCCTGATAGTCGGTGATCACCAGCCCGCGGGCTTCGGCAAAGCTGCGCTGCCCACCGGCCGGATAGGTCCGGATGATATACGCGAAGGAGGAGGTGTTGTCGGCTTTGTTCGTTACCGGTACCGTGACCGAGCCGCTGGCCATAATGGAAGCGCCCTTGGGAAGCTGGGTCAGCTCGAAGCGCGCCGAGTCGGCCGCGACCTTCTCCGAAAAGGCCGTGAGTGTCGAACGCCAGTTGCGCGGCGCACGGCGCAACTCCTTGTAGAACGCGTCCGTACTGGCCGCATCCGAGCCGTAGAAGATCACCGCATCGGCGGATGGCTTCCATTTGTACTTCGAACGGTTGGCATTGTAATAGGCCTGCAGGGCCGAACTGTCGGTCTGCGCGGGTCCCCATACTTCCTGCTGCATGATCTCGAAGAAGAGGTTGCCATCGCGGAACTCATTCAGCTGCAGGCGGAAATCCTCATTATACTGCTCCAGGTGATTCTGGTAATAATCAATGGCCGTGGCCTCCACAAACTCGTCCCAGAGCGCAGGGTAGGCTTTGAAGCCGCTGCCGTCCGACTTATACCGGAACGTCTGTCCATACGAGATCCAGTCGTTCACTGCCACCACGCGATCACCCAGCTTGAACAGGTTGGTGCCATTCTCCAGCCCCAACACACGTCCCGATGGACGCCCGTTGAACACCGAATCCGTATAGAGATACAGGCTTTGCAGATCGTTGAAAAGCGGCGTATAGATGCCGCGCACAAGCATCTTCTTTACCAGTGCGCTCCGGGTGGTGGCCATGCGGTCGCTGCCTTCCACTTTTGCCCGGATGGTCTCGCGGGTGAATTTCGATACGGTGGAAAGGCGCTTCACTATATGCCAGCCATGGGCCGTGGCAAAGGGACGACTGACGGCTCCGTCTTTGGGCAGGGAGAAAACGGCATTTTCGAAAGCCGCATCGTATTCCCCTACCCCGAACTCCGGGATCTGTCCATTGGCAGAAGCCGAGATCAGGTCGTTGGAGAATTGCGAAGCGAGCCGGCCGAAATCTTCGCCCTTCTGGATCAGCGCATACACGGAATCCGCCAGCTTTTTCGCGGCTGCCCGGTCCTCGTCGGTTGCTGCCGGCGGGAAAGCGATCAGGATCTGTGCCGCCTTCATGCGGCCGAATGACTTGCGTTCGCCCAGGTTCTTGAAGATATGGTAGCCGGTACGCGACTGGTAGATGGCAGACACCTTGCCTGCAGGGGTCTGGTAGGCCAGGTTCTCCAGGGCATAAGGCAGGTTGAAAACGCCCACCCACCCAAGGTCGCCGCCGTTCTTTTTGGCCGAAGGGTCATCGGAAACCGCGCGGGCCAGGGCCATGAAGTCCTCACCTTTCTTCAGGCGGTCGAGTATGTTGCTGGCACGGGTAGCCGCCGCTCCCGTATCTCCGATGGGCGAAGAAGAGATGAAAATATGCGCGAGGTGGATGTCTTTTCTCGACCGGGCTTCCGCTTCGTCGATGAGGCGGTTAACGGCCTCCTTGTCGTTCAGGTAAGAAGGGAGGATCTGCTGCCGCAGGTTGTCGAGGTCCGAAACCAGCTGGGGCAGGGTATCCATCCGGAGTCCCTGGGCTTCGCGGATCTTGAGGCGGGAGTTGAGGTAGAGGTCGAGGTATTCGCGGAGGGCTTTTTCACTCTTCACCCCTGTATTGTTCTTCCGGTAGGCTCTCAGGAATTCGGTAACGGTAACGGAATCATTGCCATAGCGGGCAAGGGTTTGCGCCGAGCCGGCCAGGCTTGCCAGCACGAAAAAAGCAGTAGCCAGTTTCTTCATAGTCGATCAAGATTTTTTGACAAGGTGCGTGAGGATCTCTTCCACCTGTTCCAGCGTCACTTTTTTGGCGATAATCTTCTTATCCTTGTCGAGGAGGAACAAAGTAGGAAAACTTTGCACGTCGTACAACTGCGAATAGCTGGGTGTGCCCGAGTTGACGCGGGCTTCGTCGTCGGCCTTGGAGTAATACACGTGGGTCCAGCCGCCGAGGTTGTGCTTATGGATGAAGTCCATCCAGTCGGTTTTCTTTCCTTCCGCTTCCCGGGCCAGGGCGAATATTTTCAGTCCCAGTCCCTTCCATTTGGCGCGGAAGGCCGAATCCAGCGCGGGCACCACTTCCTTGCAATGAGAGCAGGTGGGGTCCCAGATGGTCACCAGGGTATAGTCGCCGGCGAGGCTGTAGAGGTTCGTTTTCTTTCCGGCGGTATCCGGCAGCTCGATGTCGGCGGCTGGCTGGCCCATGATGTTGGCCATCAGCGAATAGGCGCGGTCGGTGATCACCTTCACGCCTTTCTCCGTGAGCCAGGGATATTTCTTGCCTTGGAAATAGCGGTTGTACAGATGCACGAACACCGCATCTTCCCACATATACTTCTGGTTGAGGTAGCGATTCACGAATTTCAGGAGGAGGAATTTGGTCATCTCCTCGTTGATGCTCGCGTAGGAGAGCATGTAGTCGAGTTCCTTGATCACCGAGTCTGCACTGGGGTAGACCAGCTGCTCCATGTATTTGTCGATCCGGGGTTCGAGGAAGGGCGTGCGGGCGAGGCGCTCGTCGTAA
>CBHWDR010000401.1:0-3990 GCA_966112575.1 uncultured Chitinophagales bacterium | reverse complement strand
CTCCGTGCATGTGAAAGAGCTCACCTTCCTGGGCAAATCCCTGCGCCCGCTGCCGGTGGTCAAGGAAGCCGAAGGCCAGACCTTCGACGCCGTGACCGACCCCGAGTTCAAATACCGCCAACGTTATGCCGACCTCGTGATCAATCCTTCGGTGAAGGAGACCTTCGTCAAGCGCACGAAGCTCGTCAACTCCATCCGCCAGTTCCTCAACGAGCATGGTGCGCTGGAAGTGGACACGCCGGTGCTGCAGAGCATTCCCGGCGGTGCGGCTGCCCGTCCCTTCATCACGCACCACAACGCGCTCGACGTGCCTTTTTACCTGCGCATTGCCAATGAGCTCTACCTGAAGCGCCTCATCGTGGGCGGCTTCGACTGGGTATACGAGTTCAGCCGCAACTTCCGCAACGAAGGCATGGACCGCACGCACAACCCCGAATTCACGATCCTCGAATTCTATACGGCTTACAAGGACTATCTATGGATGATGAACGTGACTGAGCAGCTGCTCGAAAAAGCAGCGATCGACGTTTGTGGCACCACGGATGTACCGGTTGGTGCTTCGACTTCGCTCAGCACCATCTCGTTCAAAGCACCGTTCAAGCGCATCTCGATCTATGATGCCATCAAGGAGCATACGCAGATCGATGTGAGCGAGATGGACGAGGCCGGCCTGCGCAATGTCTGCCGCCAGCTGCACCTGCAGGTGGATGAGTCCATGGGCAAGGGCAAGCTGATCGACGAGATCTTCGGAGGCGTTTGTGAAAAGCATTACATCCAGCCCACCTTCATCATCGACTACCCGGTGGAAATGAGCCCGCTGACGAAGAAGCACCGCTCCAAACCCGGGCTGGTAGAGCGTTTCGAGCTCATCATCAACGGCAAGGAGATTGCCAACGCATACTCCGAGCTTAATGATCCCATCGACCAGCGCGAACGCTTCGAGGAGCAGGTCCGCCTGATGGAGCGCGGCGACGAAGAGGCGATGTTCATTGATTACGATTTCCTCCGTGCCCTCGAATATGGCATGCCGCCGACTTCGGGCATTGGATTCGGCATCGATCGCCTCTGCATGCTGCTCACCAACCAGCCCTCGATCCAGGACGTGCTGCTCTTCCCGCAGATGCGTCCGGAGAAAAATCTTCAAGGTTTCGAAAACCTTGAAGGTTTGAGAGCAAACGAGCATCCTGAAGAGCGGGAAAGCTAATGTTGCCGGTCGGAGACCGGCAACCGTGTTCTGTTTGATTGAGTGAACCAAATATTATATGAAAGTCGTCGGCTTTTCCTTCATCAACAACGCGGTCAAATACAATTACCCCATCGTAGAGGCGTTGAAGTCCATTCTTCCGCTCTGCGATGAGGTGATCGTAGCCGTGGGCGATTCGAAGGACGGCACGCGCGAGCTCGTGGCGGCCATCGACCCGAAGGTGAAGATCATCGACACGGTTTGGGACGACACCATCCGCGAGGGCGGACGTATCTTGGCCGTGGAGACCGACAAGGCTTTTCAGGCCATCCCGGCCGATGCCGACTGGTGCGTGTACATCCAGGGCGACGAAGTGCTGCACGAAGATGGGATCCCCGCCGTGCGCGAGGCGATGGAAAAATGGCTCGACCACAAACAAGTGGACGGTCTGCTCCTCAATTACCGGCATTTCTATGGCTCTTATGAATACGTAGGCGCCGAAGGCCGCTGGTACCGCCACGAGATCCGCGTGGTGCGTAATAACAAAGACATCTATTCCTACCGCGATGCCCAGGGCTTTCGCAAGGGCGATAACGAGAAGCTGCGGGTGAAGCCCGTCAATGCCTTCATCCACCACTACGGCTGGGTGCAGGAGCCGAAAGTGATCAAGCTGAAGTGCATCGCCAAGGACAAGATCATGTACAACAAGGAGGGCGACGAGGAGAACATCGTCGTGCCCGAAGACTATACCGAATCGCTCGTCAACGCGCTTAAGATTTACAAGGGTACCCATCCCCGGGTGATGCAGCCCCGCGTCGACGCCCAGTACTGGACCTTCCGGTACGACTTCTCCAAAAGCCACCTCACCTTCAAGGATAAGTTCAAGAACCTGATTGAGAGGCTAACCGGGAAGCGGCCGTTCGATTACAAGAATTATAAGTTGTGACCTCACCTCCCGGCCCCGACCTCACCCCCCTGCCTCCTCTCCCAGTCCTGCGCCTTAGGCTTCGGCCTGCGGTGCAAGGAGAGGGGGTGCGAAGAGCGTTCTACCCGCGTGGAAAATCTCCTGCCTATCGGTTGTTTTTCTCCTTTAAGGACATTAAAGGCTAAGGAACTTCATTGGAAAATGTATTTCCGATGGCTCGCCGGCGTAAAGACCTCACCCCTAACCCCTCTCCCAAGGAGAGGGGAAAGCAGGCTTCTCGGAAAAAGCATGGGTATATGTTATCGGAGACGGGCGAATGGATCAAATCGTTGGCATTTGCCCGACAAAACCGGGGCAAGCCAACCGAAGCGGAAAGAACGATGTGGGGAGTGCTGCGAAACCGCCAGCTGCTGGGCTATAAGTTTCGCCGGCAATATCCGATCGACCACTATATCCCTGACTTTGTCTGCATTGACCTTTGCTTGGTCGTTGAAATAGACGGAGGCTATCACGAAGAAGAAGCCCGGCAAACGTTAGATCAGCTAAGAACCGAATACCTCCACTCCCGTGGATTTGAAGTCGTCCGGTTCACCAATGAACAAGTACTCCACCACCTCGAGCATGTCATCAATCGTTTGACGCACATTATCGAAAAACGTGCACTCCTCCCCCTCTCCCTGGGAGAGGGGGCCGGGGGGTGAGGTCAATCCAGAAAAATATCCTTCATCGGCTGCTTCGTCTTATCAACTAGGTACCGATCAAAATCGGTGATGCCGGCTTCGCGGAGCAGGTCTTCGTCGATGAAGAAGTTGCCGGTGCATTCGGCGCCGGGACGGGAGAGGATGTGGAAAGCTGCCTCGCCCACGATCTCGGGCGTGCGGCTCATCTGCATTAGCATATCGCCGCCGAGGATGTTCTTCACCGCGGCGGTGGCGATGGTGGTCTGGGGCCAGAGGGCATTGACGCCGATCTTCATCGGCTTCAGCTCTTCGGCCAACCCAAGCACGATCATGCTCATGCCGTATTTGCTGATGGTATAGGCCAGGTGGGGCGCGAACCACTTCGGGTTGAGGTTCAACGGCGGGGAGAGGTTAAGGATGTGCGCATTGGTGCTCTTCTGCAGGTGCGGAATGGCGGCACGGCACATGAAGAAGGTGCCCCGGATCTGGATGTCATGCATCAGGTCGAAGCGTTTGGGCTCCGTGGCAAGCGTAGGGGTGAGGTTGATGGCCGAGGCGTTGTTGATGAGGATGTCGATCCCGCCGAAGCGGTCCACCGTCTGCTGCACCGCCGCTTCGATCTGCTCTTCGTTACGGATATCGCAGGCCAGGGGCAGCACCTCCACCCCGAGGGCTTTGATCTCTTCCGCGGCCGAGAAGATCGTCCCTTCCAGCTTCGGATGCGGCTCTACCGTTTTCGCCGCGATGGCTATATTGACGCCTTCTTTTGCCAGCCTTTCAGCGATGGCCTTCCCGATGCCGCGGCTGCCGCCGGTGATCAGGGCCGTTCTTCCTTTTAATGACATATTCGAATGTACAGAAATGTGAACGAGAAAAAATGAAGCTCTGCTGTTGACAATTTCCCATCCCCGACTATATTCGCGCTAACGATTGCTTCTATACACACGCGAAAAAGCGCCTCGGTCCGCCGGGGCGCTTTTCATTTGGGCAATGTTTTCGGTCGGGAGACCGACAACTGTATAAATTGGACAATGGGCGATGAAAGACTGAACCCGTAGGATCGCAAGCCGGAAACCATCTTCAGCATATTAGCCTATTTCTGTAAACGACCCCATTAGCTCATTAGCTAATTCTCGAATTCGCTAATTAATACTCCGCCTGCTTCGGCTTCGTCTGCATCACCTCCTCGATACGCTGCAGCA
>CBHWDR010000400.1:0-4019 GCA_966112575.1 uncultured Chitinophagales bacterium | reverse complement strand
GGGACTGACACTGACCTCCACCATCCATGCCTCCCTCCTCATCCTCGTTACACCCATCCTCGTTACGCTCTTTGCCATCTGGGTGCTGCGCGAAGGCATGACGGCCAACAAGGCGGTGGGGCTCCTCCTCGGCATCGGCGGCTCGGTACTCCTCATCCTGCAAAAGGAAGCGGCAGCCGCCCCGGGCGAGAACTACCTCCTGGGCGACCTCTTTATCCTCTGCAATGCCATTGCCTACTCGGCCTACTACATCGCCGTGCGGCCCCTGATGAAAGAATACAGCCCCCTGCACGTCACGCGCTGGGTCTTCACGCTTGGCCTGCTCATGATCCTTCCCTTCAGCTGGAACGATACGATGAACATCAACTGGGCCGGCTTCCGAACCAATGATGTGCTGGCCCTTGCCAGCGTGGTGGTCACGGGTACCTTCCTGGCTTATTACTTCACCGCCTACGGCTTGCAGCACCTGGGCGCAGGTACGACCGGCACCTACATCTATACCCAGCCCTTGTTCGCCGTAGCGATCGCCACCCTTTTTCTCCATGAGACCTTCACCTGGCAAAAAAGCGTGGCCGCCCTGCTCATCTTTGCCGGCGTCTTTCTCGTAAGCTGGAAGAAATCGAAGAACCAGTCGATCGAAAGCCCGGCCTTCGTCGAAGAATAAAGCCGGCGCTTGCATTTCCGGAAAACCTTGCCTAGCTTAGTCCTTATCCAAAACTTGCATCATGAAAAACCGCATCCTCCTCGCAGCCCTGCTGCTTTTTAGCTCGCTTGCGTTCACCAGCTGTTCCAAAGACCAAACTGATTATTCCGATACTACGGCCGAGATCCTCACCCAGGGCAGCTGGACGGTCGCCTATTACTACGATGGCGGCGACCGCACGTCCCAGCTCAGTCCTTATGCATTTACGTTCCGCGGCAACGGCACTGTTGAGGGCTGCAATGGCGCCAGCACGGTCACCGGGCAGTGGGAGTTCCTCCGCGACGGCCAGCGTAATGACCTCGTACGGGTGCGCTTCAACAGCACCGAGCCTTACCTCACCGAACTGACCAACGACTGGCGCGTGACCGACAAGAACCTCGATCAGCTCCAGCTCATCACGCCGGGCAATGCTACGCTGCGGATTCGGAAGCGCTGATCAGTGATGGACTGCTGTTATGCCTGCCTTTAGCGACTTCTACTTTCGTTGCAGATCGTCCTTCAAGCGGAGTGAAGCAAGAGAAAGAACACGGATTTAACGGATCGAATGGATTAACACGGATAGGATTACTTGATCCGGCTCTGTTGACTAGATGCGGACAAGCTTTCATCGCTCGGGCGTAGAGAGAGAGGAACGCGAAGAGTTTATTCTGGTCGTTTCTGCGGTTGATTTCCGCAGTTAAGGGGCGGTCTTTTCCTCTGTTTATCCCTCCAACGCTAAGGTCGCGAAGGTGGGCGCTGGCGCCCACGGAATACAAGTACCTCTAGGTTAGAAGCACACTTCTCCTTCGTTATAGATAAACGCACTTCTTCCCGCCCAGGCGGGAACCTCTTTGCGTCCCTCCGCGCTTAGGGTGATGAACAGAGGAAAAGGTCAACCTCCCCAAAAGCCTCTACTTCTTTAGGCGACCGGTACAAAAAGCTTTGCGGTTCTGCTTCGCTCACAATGACACACATAGAAGCAAGTAGAAGTTGACCAAGGCTGGAAGCCTCCTTCGGCAAACTTAGGGGGCATTTCCAGGCAGCCTCGTACCAACAGCAAGAAAAAATCCGCGTGCATCCGTTCTATCCGTCAAATCCGTGTTCTTTCTCTTGCTCCGCTCGCAAAGGACGCCCAACGAAGGTAGAACCACCTCAAGGGCAAGTCCAAACGGTCGTCCGTCGTCTGCCGTCGGTTCTCCTCTTCTTATCTTTACTCCATGAAAACCCTGATCCTCATACGACATGCCAAGAGTTCCTGGGAAACCGAGGGGCTGTCTGATTTTGAGCGCCCGCTGAATGAACGGGGAAAGAAAGACGCCCCGGAAATGGCGAAGCGCCTCAAGGAACGCGGACTGAAAGTAGACGGCCTCGTGTCCAGCCCCGCCCGCCGCGCACGCAAGACCGCACGCTTCTTCGCCGAGGAATTCGGCTTCGGAAAGAATGACATCCGCCTGATCGACAACCTCTACCTCGCCACCGCCGATGCCTTCGCAGAAGCAGTGGCCTCGATCGACGAACAGCTCGACACCGTGGCCCTCTTCTCCCATAATCCCGGCATCACCGAATTCGCCTCCTCGCTTACCAATGTGCGGGTAGACGACATGCCCACCTGCGCGGTCTTCGCCGCATCAGCAGACATTAACGACTGGAAGGATTTCGAAAAGGCAGAGAAGAATTTTCTCTTCTTTGATTACCCGAAGAACCCGATGGGGTGAGAATGAGCGGCGCTTCGCTTGCTCATTGGGGAAGGAAGGAAGCCTTATCTAAACACGAAGACACCAAGGCACGAAGGCACAGAGAATTTTTCGCGCAGAGGCGCAGAGGACGCAGAGACCGGAGGTTTGAAAATCCTTAACGCAACACTCCTATTGACGTCAACGCTCAAAAGATCAGAAGCACCAACTCTTGAACTCTTGAACTTGCAAACGGGCGAACTTCGCAAACGCGCAAACTCTGCGAACACTCCCTAGTACCCCCGCTCATCCCTCCCCTCCATGTAGTTCATGAAGGCTTTGTTCACCACGCGGTTGCCGCCGGGGGTGGGGTAATTGCCCGTGAAGTACCAGTCGCCCAGGTTGGAAGGACAGGCTTCGTGCAGGGATTCGATGGTCTGGAAGATCACGTCCACCGGCAGCTCGAGGCCCGGGGGCGTGATGAGCTCCGCAATTTTTTTGGTGATCTCTTCATTGGTGAAGGATTTGTAGATCTGCTTTACCACGTTCACCGTATGCAGCTCGTTCTTCACCGTCAACTCCTGGCACTGGTGATACAGTTCATTAAGGAGATCCGACTTGCCGCGCTCCTTGAGGAGCTCCACGGCGGCATTGAAGGCGATGAAATCACCCATCTTGCTCATGTCGATGCCGTAGCAGTCGGGATAGCGGATCTGGGGCGCGGAAGAAACCACGATGATCCGCTTGGGCTGCAGGCGTGCCAGCATGCGGATGATGCTTTCCTTTAACGTAGTGCCGCGCACGATGGAGTCGTCGATCACCACCAGCGTGTCTTCACCCCTGCGAACGGTGCCGTAGGTGATGTCGTACACGTGCTGCACCATCTCCGAACGGCTGGCGTCTTCGGTGATGAAAGTGCGCATCTTCACATCCTTGATGGCGATCTTTTCCATGCGCACCTTGCGGTTGATCAGCTCATGGAGCTTATGGGGATCCACATTGCTGCCCCAGGAGGAGATGCGCTCCACCTTGATCTGGTTGAGGTAGTTCTCGCAGCCTTTCACGAGCCCGTAAAAAGCTACTTCGGCCGTATTGGGAATGAAAGAGAAGATCGTATTCTTCAAATCGTACTCAATCGCATCGAGCACCTGCTTGCTCAGGTTGTAGCCGAGACGCTGGCGTTCGCGGTAGATCTTTTCGTCGGAACCTCGAGAGAAATAGATCCGCTCGAAGGAACAGGCTTTGCGCTCTTTCGGCTCCAGCACCTGCTCAATAGAGATCGCTCCATCCGGGGTCACGATGAGGGCCTGGCCGGGCAGGAGTTCCTGCACCTCGTTCTCGCCCACGTTGAAAGCCGTGCGGATGGCGGCGCGCTCGGAAGCCGCCACCACCACATCTTCATCGATATAGTAGTAGGAAGGTCGGATGCCATGCGCATCGCGCACCACGAAGCCCGTACCGTTGCCGGTGATCCCGCCCACGTGGAAGCCACCGTCGAAATGCGGCAGCGTCTTGCGGAGCAGGGCACTGATGTCGGTGGAGCCGGGAGCCGCCTCGTCTTCCTTGATCAGCGCGGCATGCACCACTTCGAGCATGGCGGCCAGGTCGCTGTGCCTGCTGAACTCACCGGGCTTCACGCCGGCCAGCTCGAAGAGCTCGTCGGT
>CBHWDR010000399.1:0-4034 GCA_966112575.1 uncultured Chitinophagales bacterium | reverse complement strand
AGGATTGGATTTAAAAAACTTACTGGACGGGTTTTTCGGAATTGGATCGGATTGATGCTGTTGATCAATCAACTTCTGATGCAAACATACAACGGCCGGGCACGCCAGACAATCGCGATTTTGCCCTAATTTTTGGCTATGGTAAATACTTATGAATTCGTAGATCAACGAGGATAACCCATAGGGGTTTTACGTATCGGGAGTGGAAACTGGGGAAGGAAGGCAGAAACAGGATTATATCTGCGCAATCATTTCATCTGCGTAATCCTATTTAAAAAAAGAAGCCGGATAGAAATCCAGCCTCGTAGAAAGTCCAATATCCTATGAAAAACCTAAGGCAAATCTAAGCCGGAAAATGGCCATTCGCATCCGTATTACTACGTATTTTCCATTAGGCCTCCTCACTATTTAGGGGTATTACAGTCGGTTTTTTGGGATGTGTAAACATTTCTTTAACAATCTGTTAGCCCAAAAGGGCTCAACAGATTCCGAAAAAGGTTAAAAAATTTCCTGGGCACAGGTCCTGCCGGCCGCGAAGTCGTCCAGGTTGCCGATTGTAGTTTCGGCAATATTGTGCAGGGCGGTATCGGTCAGAAAGGCCTGGTGCGCCGTGATCAGCACATTGGGGAAGGTGGTCAGCCGGGCGATCACATCATCCTGCAGCAGCTCGTCGGAATGATCCTCGAAGAACAGCCCGCGTTCTTCTTCGTAAACATCAAGCCCCAGATAGCCGATCTGTCCCGACTTCAGGGCGTCGATCACATCCCGCGTATGAACGAGGCCGCCGCGGCTGGTGTTGATCAGCATCACTCCGCGCTTCATCCAGGCGATGCGTTCCTTGGCGATCAGGTATTTGGTGTCGGGTGTGAGGGGGGCGTGCAGGCTGATGATATCGGCATCGCGGCAGATCGTATCGACATCGGTAAAATCAACCTTGCCGCTTTCCTGCCATTGCGGATCCGGCTTCGGATCAAAAGCAAGCACCCGGCAGCCAAAGCCAAGCAGGATGTTGGCGAGCACCTTGCCGATCTTTCCAAAGCCGATGATCCCAACGGTCTTTCCATGCATATCGAAACCGGTGAGGCCGTTGAGCGAAAAATTGCATTCGCGGATGCGGCTGTGCGCGCGAACAAGTTTGCGGTTCAGGGCCATCATCAGGGCCACGGCATGTTCGGCTACCGCGTAGGGCGAATATTCGGGCACATAGGCCACCCGCATGTTCAGTTCCTGCGCTGTTTTCAGGTCCACATGATTATAGCCTGCGGAGCGCAGCACCAGAAACCGGGTGCCGCCTTCATAGAGCTTGCGCAACACGGCGGCCGAGCCGTCATCGTTTACGAAGATGCAAACGGCGGCACAGCCCTGGGCCATGATGGCGGTGGCTTCGGATAGCTGGGCATCGATCCAGAGCAGGGAATGACGTCCTTTCGACTCCTGTTCGAAGATCTCTTTCTCGAATGCGTGGGCGCTGAAGATCGCTGTTTTCATGGCCTGCAAGGTAACCGCTTTCCGGACGCGGGCAGGCTGCATTTGCTCATGGCCGGGTCTGACTTCGTCCGTTATGGCACAGCTATTGCCGCTACGTTATCGGTAGAGAGTTAACGAAGCTTCGCTTGCTATGGATCGCGCGCGAAGCTTTTTTTATGCATGAAACCGAGTAATATGAAACATACCATAGAAGTGCCCGTACCGTACAAGGGGCCGGGCAATGCCATCATCCAGAAAAACGTACTGTTCGACCTGTACCGGGAGAATGAGATCTGGTCCCTCGTGCCCCGCCTCAGTGAGAACGAGCGGCGCATTGCGAACCTGCCCGAGGCTTTGCGGTTTTACCTCAGGGGCGATCGGGCCGAACCGGAGCGCGGCAGTCGCGAAGGTAATCTTCATGTGATCGAGGATGCCCTGGCAAGGCTGCGTGAAAAAGGCCAGATGCCGGGCTCCGTTCAAACATGATTTCTTTATGGTATATTTAGGTAGTACCAAAACCATCCTTCATGTCAGTAGCAGCATTCCTCCAGGCTTACAATCGCAAACGCGAAGAGGAGCGGCAGCTCCGCTCACAGGAAACCGCCACGCAGAGCCAGTTTCGCCAGCAGGCGGCAGAGGCTTTCGCCAACGTTATTGAGCCCGCGGTAGCCGACCTGATGCGCGTCTTCCGGGATAATGGTGTGGAAGCCCAGATGGGCCAGCATTTTGACCATGTGACCTTCCGTTCGGCTTCCGAGAAAATTTCCTTCACCGTTTACCAGGAAGAAGAGCGGATCCAGTTTGACCTACTGGCCAACTGCGATACGGAAACCATCGACGTGACGTACCGAAACAGCCTGGAGCTCTCCATCCGGCAGATCAACCGCCTGCGCCTGCCCGACGTGACGCAGGAGAAGATCGAGGAACTGGTGCAGAAAGGCCTGAGCACCATCTTTCATTGACCGGCTGTAGGAGAAGCTTTGATGCGCTTCAATGACCCATCAGCTTATGTTTGAGGAGCGCCAGCTGTTGTACATACCGGTTGGTATAAGAAAGGCTGGCGCGCCGGTACGCACGCCATAATTCGGAGGCCGTGGGGCAACCCTGCTCGCGCAGGTAGTTCCCAAGCCAGTCGAGGTAGCGCTTCCGCGCCTCGAAAGCCCGATGCGGCTGGCCCTTTGTATTGCTGGATGAGGTTGGGTGTTGCCGGTACCGGTCCCAGCACCCGCTGGCCACGTACACCGGGGCGTGCAGGCAGATCTTCGCATGGAAGACCTGATCGGTATAGATATAGCGAAAGCTGTCTTCCCAGCCGCCCACCGCTTGGATCGTGCTTCGGCGGGCCAGTACGCTTCCCATGCAGGGCACGGTGCTGCCATCGCGGAGGAAGGTTTCCAAAAGCAAGGGCGGTTCCACAAGCGTGTTGGCAGGAACGCCGAAATTTTGCCAGACCCAATCTCTTTCTTCCGCTATTCCCTTCCAGCTATGCCAGTATTCCGTAGCACTGTACAGCATGCCGGCCCTGGGCTGGGCCAGCAGTTGCGGTACCTGTTTTTCGAGCTTGAGGGGCAGGTAGATATCGTCGGCATCGAGAAAGGCGATGAAGCTGCCCCGCGAGTGCCGGATGCCGAGGTTGCGGGAGGCGCTGGCGCCCTTATTGGCGCGGCCTTCATGCTGGAGGTAAAAAATGCGGTCGGGGTAGCGGTCGGCATACTGCTTTGCGATCGCTTCGCTGCCATCGGTAGACCCATCATCCACCAGCATCAGTTCCCAATGGGGGTAGGTCTGGGAGAGCACACTGTTGATGCTCTCCTCAAAGTAAGGCCCACCGTTCAGAAAGGGCGTGATGATGGATACAAGGGGCAGAGTTGCCGGGGATTCAAACATGGTTAGGGGGTTCAGCGGGTACGGTTCAATAAGTTACTGATATCTGCTATTTATATCAAGTGTTTTTTATTTTAATAGCCAACGGATAAGCTTCCTGGGCAAGCCCAGCGGGTAGTACTTCAGTAGATACCAGAGATCTTTCGCGAGGGTTGGCAGCGACTTCCGCCTGCGAAAGTTTTGGGCCAATTGTCGGATCAGCAGTTCGCCTTTATCGTGCTGTACGGTCCTGATGCCCTGTTTCCAGGAGCGCAGCAGTTCAGGATCGTTCTTCACATGGCTGTACTGTGCCCGCCTTACGGTCACGCCCGACCGAAGCATATAGGCGGCGTCGCCGCTCATGTTCTCCCCATGCGTCCGGTATTCCAGCACGATGCGGTCGATGGCGCCTACAGGGTGCATCCGGGCGAGGCGGATATTCAGTTCGTAGTCGGCCGAGCCGCCTGCAGCAGGGTCGAAGCCCTGGCCATTGAATGCCGAGCGGCGATAGAGCACGGCGCCGGGCGTCCAGATATAATTCGAGCCGAGAAGGACGCGGAAATGATCGCGCTCCACACGTTCGGGTGTGGGAATTTCGCGGAGCCTGCCTTCGCGGTCGATCAGCTGTACCTGTCCCGACACGAAGGCGAGTTCGGCGCGGGCGCGGAGGGCCGCCACTTCGGTATCCACGGCATCGGGGAGGA
>CBHWDR010000398.1:0-4039 GCA_966112575.1 uncultured Chitinophagales bacterium | reverse complement strand
CCCGTTCGATTGGGAGTGCAAAACTAGAAGGTTCCTTTCAAACCACCAAAAAAAAATTTGGGGGGGGAGATGGAATTTATTTTCGTCGGCTGTCGACTCAGAACAAATTCATTATCAGGAAATTAAAGAGCTGTTTTTCGTTTTTAGCGGAGGGCAAAGATACGATCACTTTACCATTCCGTCCAAACTTTTTTTCTTGCTTTATCAATCTCTTCACAAACCGGAGCAGGCGAGAAATTTTAGGCGGCAACTGTTTCAATAAGCGGAGGCAAAGATAGGATAACAATTTGATACTGAACAAATTATTATTGAAAAACCGGCTTAAAATTTTGTGAAGAACAAGTTCCGGTAACTATGTGCCAACGATCAGATTCAAAAAGCGGATGCAAAGATAGGGAGCCTTACCCTCCCCTTCCAAATCTTTGACCTTCAAATTCCTTAAAAACCTGTGAAAGCCGCACCGCTGGCGGGAAAATAGTTTTCCGGGTAGCGGACCTCCCGGAGATAAAGGCCATGAGCTGCCACCGACCAGCCACATTTCCGTTCTTCCCGGAAGAGCTTTTCCAGATCAGAAAGGTCGATCCGCTCCCGTCCCAGCTTCAGCAGCGTTGCCGTAAGCAGCCGCACCATGCCCCGGAGGAAGCGATTGCCCCGGATCTCGAAGAGCAGCTCCTCCCCTTCTTCCCTCCAGTTGCACTCCAGGATCCGGCATTCGAAATTCCGCACCTGGGAATTGGTCTTGGCAAAAGCAAAGAAATTGGTCTGCTCCCGGATCAGTGCCGCCCCTTCGGCCATCCGCTCCCGGTTCAGCCGGTAGGGATAGAACAGGGAGCCCTCACGCAGGAAAGGGTTCTTCACCTGGTGAATGCGGTAGGTATACGCCCGGCTGATGGCATCAAACCGGGAATGTGCGCCTTCGGGCATCTCGCGAATGGACCGCAGGGAAATATCATCGGGAAGGATGGCATTCATCTTATAAAGGAGCTGCGGATGGACTTCCGGCTCGAAGTCGAAATGGAAATAGTTCTGCAGGGCATGAACCCCGGCATCGGTGCGGGAGGAACCCGTAAGGCTCACGGGCGCCCGATGGAGCACCTGGAAAGCTTTCTCGATCTCCGACTGGATGGTGTCGGCATTCTCCTGCACCTGGAAGCCACTGTACCGGGTCCCTTTATAGCGCACTTCAAGAAAATAGCGGGGCATAGTCTATTCGCCTACCAGGGCTTTGAAACGTTTGGCATAATACGGATCGCGGATCTCGGACTCGAGGGAGGCAAACTGTTCCTGGTCGGAAACATGAAGATAGGACGCATCGAAGAAGCCATACTTACCCGCCGCCGTGAGGAAGAGCACACTGAGGTTGCGTACCTGCTCAGTGGTGAAGCACATTTTCCGGAAATACTTCCGCGCATCCTCGATCATATCCTCATCGGTAGTCCTTCCGGCCATGCTCTTCCGGAGCCGGAAGAAATCGTTGTCGGTAGCCTGTGCCGGGCAGTCGGCCTTCGGGCGCGCCAGCGGAAGGGAAGCCGGGGTAGCCTTCAGCTGCACCGTATCCTTCTTTACTTCCATGAAGAGCACGGGATCATCTTTTTTCACCGTATCCGGCGCACCGATATTGAAAGGCGGGTTGGGGATCAGGAGACGGATCGTATCGGGCCCTTCGGGCGTTTGGTCAATATACACGAGGCCAAAACCCTCGGAGGTCGAGCTCTCCGCGTACTTACGGACCAGCGTCCGCTGAAACAGCGGTTCAACTGGGGTGGAAGCAGCCGTATCCACCTGCGGCTTTGTAACCACCAGCACCGTATCCGCTACGGGCGGATCGTTGCGGGTAAGAGCTGCGGAATCCGTCAGCGGCTTCAGGGGAAGGCTTAGGGAATCGGGACGGCTGCCCGCAGCTACCACCACGGCCGAATCGATGATCGTGGCCGTGTCAAGCTTAGCCGGTTCACGTACGGCCAGGGAGGCCGAGTCGAGGGTCTGCGGACGGGCCGTGCTATCCAACACGAGGGATACCGGAGCCACCAGCGTATCCGGCCGAAGCTCGGCGGGTGCACGAACGATCGCGGATGAATCTACCGCGGTCACTGCTGCGGAATCTTTTTGAACAAGGGCAAGCGGCGGTGTCTCAGTTCGCACACTGTCAGTAGCCGGCTGCTGCACGGCCACGGTTTCTACCGCCGGCCTGGTCACCGGGGTATCTTTCTTTGCCACTACCGGTTGCGCCACAGGCACATAAAGAATATCGGAATCATGGGCTGCCCGAGAGAGTAAGACGGTAAAGGGATCATTGCGAACCGTATAACTGATATCGGAGAAGGGATCGGGAACCGCTTTGACCGTTCTGCTGGTTTGCAAATCGGAGAGCTGCAGCGCACCGTTGTCCTGCTGGAGCAGGAGTCCCCGGTCGCGGGCTTCCATAGGGATGGCGAATTTGGCAGCGCGGCGACCGCTCGAAAAACCGATCAGGAGCTCGTAGGTGCTGTCGGCCATTTCCGGGAGAATGAGGTAACCGGGGGCCGTAGAAGAGATGATGCGGTCTTCGACCTTCACATAAAAGGGCTGTCCGCCTTCCGATTCCAGGTACAGGAAATACGATCGCTGGGCATCGGCGGGTTTCCAAAAGGATAACAACAGCATCAGGAGGAGCAGGCGCATCCCTTCAAAAATAGGCGAATTCCCCACAAACCATCCCTCCGGGCCGCGCCGGGCGGGGATTTTTATCGTCCTTAACAGTTACCATCCGGCTTACCAGATCACCATCCAGCGACCCTCCTCATCCTTGGTGTAGCTCAGCCCATTGCTCATAAGATGGACCTCCCGCCCGGTTTTGGGGTCTGTGCCCATTTTCTTTTCATACACCCGCACACCATTGTTCTCGCGGGTGAGAAAAAGCACAAGGGCATTAAGTGTTGGCTGAACGTCATGCAGCCACTGTCCTTCTTCCTCTTTTACAAATGCCTGGCTCATGACATCAGGGGTTTTTTCTGCTGCCCACTACCCGACCCGGGGTAATTCAGCTGATGCGAAGAATCATCCCGGCGGCGGGAACGGAGATTCCGGTTATAGAGCAGCATTCCGGCGATCGCGGCACCGAGGGCCGCAGCGGTCAACAACATTTTCATACCTGCATTTAAGGAGATCAGGGCAATTCATGTACCAGTTCAAACAACAACCCCCGACGAAAGCCGGGGGTTGATGCAGTTCTGCTTCGTGCACGCATTAGTCACGCTTGATCTTCATTTTACCATTCTCGATCTTGGTCTTTGTTTTCTTACCGTCAGGAGTTTTCGTTTTGATCTTCACTTCACCCCCGTTGGTATTGTTCATATCGGAAGAAGTCGCATTCATGTCCGTGGTCGTGTTGTTCGTACCGGAGTTATTCGTGTTGGTACTGTTCATGTCGGTAGAAAGCGTACCACTGGCATTCATCTGATTAGACAGGGCCGGGTCAGCGGTTTCCACGCGATAGATATCGATCACACGGCTACCGTCGGCGCCCATATACTGGTTGGACAGCTGGCCATTCTCGAGGATACGCACGAGGTAGACATCGCCTTCACCGGTACCGCGAACGCTGCGGATATCATACATCACCGGGCCATAGAGCTCAACTGCGCGAGTTACCACTTCATCGGGCACCCAGCTGGCACGGATGGGAAGGGCAGCTGTGAACGTTTGACCGGCGCCGTTATAATAAACGTGGCGAGGCATGCCGGCTTCTACATAATAACCGTGGTACCAGTCGCCTACTTGCTGCCACCGTACGCCGGTTGCGGCGGGATAGTCGCGGGTAACATAGCTTTCCATGTAGGTGGGCAGCGTGGCCGTATAGGTGCTGTAGGCATTATACGTACCGGTGCTGCTCAGCATACTGCTGTCGCCCATGGTCGTGTTGTTCATGTTGCTGTTGTTCCAGGTACCGTTCGTTGTGCCGGTGTTGTTCATGTTGGTACCATTGGTCGTCGTGTTGCTGTTGGTCGAGTTGCTGTTGGTCGTATTCATCGTGCCCATCGTTGAGGTATCACCGTTGTTG
>CBHWDR010000397.1:0-4039 GCA_966112575.1 uncultured Chitinophagales bacterium | reverse complement strand
TTTGCTTTCCAATGGGTAGTATCACTTCCACTGGCATCAAGATGCGGAACACCTGTTATGATACCACGATCGTCCGCTGCTTTACGCAGACGAGGCCCGTGCCTTCCCTCAACTCGTCCATGCAGGTGACGGGCAACACCTGCACCACCGTATCCTTCAAAGTGAACGGCACTAATCTCACCAGCCCGCAGTATTGTCTTTTTGACAGCGCCAACGTGCAGCTCACCTGCAATACCACCGGCGTGTTCAACAACTATCCCTATGGCCGCTACTGCGTTCAGGTGCGCGATGGCTGTACCGACACGGTGATGCAGGTTTGCCAGACATTTACGCCGGCGCGCGGCATCACGGTCACGTCTTCGAAGCCCTGCGTGATCGGCAGTGCCAATATCCGCATCCAGTTCACCAATGGCACCGGTCCGTATACGATCCGCATCTACCATCCGAATGGCACGGAGGTATATAATACCACTACCCCCACCAATCCGGTGACCATTCTCATGCCCGCCCTGCCCGCGGGTACGCAATACAAAGTGGTCGGTACCGATGGCTGCGGCAACCGCGACTCGGCGATGATCACGCCCAATGTGAATGAAGTGACGCATACGACCCAGGTAAGGGGTAAATGTCCCAGTGCTACGTGGACCAACGGTTCGGGCGACATCCTGGCCACCTGCAGCACGAACCAGTACAGCGTAGCCCCGAAGATCATCCGGAAGAATGGCGCTGCCTTTGTACAGGACTTCTCCTCCGTGAGTGGCAACGTGTTCACGTTCGTGGATCTGGAACCGGCGACCTACGTGGTGGAGTACACCCAGACGACCTGTAATGGTAAAGTATATGATACGGTGATCCTGGCGCCTTACGCTTATCCTGCGCAAGGTCAGTCGGCGGTTTACCAGTGTGATAACGCAGGGTTCAGCCTCGGTGCTGATGTGAACGGAGGTGTGAGCCCCTACACCTTCCAGATCATCGGTAGTATGCCATCTACACCCTCGATCACAACGGCTGCGCAAACAAGCCCAATATTCAGCATTAATAACGGCACAACCTATTCCTTGATCCGTCTGCGGACGATCGACGCCTGCGGCAATGCGGCGCTGAGCGACGTGAGTGTGCTGCCGCTGCAAAATATTTCGATCACGGCCTCCGACCGCTGCTTCTTCCGGAACATCACACTCTCTGTTGACCAGATCCCCAATGCCACCTACCAGTGGTTCAAGCGCGTGTTGCCGAACGACAGCGTGCTGATCGGCGGAACCGCCAATTACAACCTGCCTTTCTTCCTGCCCGAGCAGGTGGGTACTTATATCTGCCGGATCAATATCAACAATGGCTGCCTCGTGCGTGTGGCCTACTTCACCCTCGATGGCCGTTGCGGCGACGAGGTGCTGGCCAATGAAGTGGAATTGCGCGGACGCCGGGTGAACCGGCAGAGCCTGCTTACCTGGAATCTTCCGGAGCGCGGCACAGTGCAACGCTTCGAGATCCAGCGCCGATCGACCGGTGCTGCGAATTACCAGGTGATCGGGAATGTCCATGTCCAGCAGGCGGGCACCTACAACTTCGTGGACAGTGATCCCAACGGCGGCGGGCTCTACCGGCTGCGCCTCGTGGGCCCGGGTCCTGCAAGATATACCAACGCGGTGCGCCTGGAAGCGGAGCAAAGCGTTCAATTCTATCCCAATCCGGTGCGGGAGCAATTGACCGTTCGCTGGACCGCTACGCCGGGACATCGTTACGAAGTGCAGCTGCTGAATGGTGGCGGACAGGTCGTGCACCGGTCTTACCTCCTGGCCGCCGGCACCGAAATCTTTACTTATCGCAGAGCCGGTATGCCTCCGGGTGTTTACCTGGTCAAGCTCATCGATACCGATAACGGACAGTCCGTGGTGCACCGCGTGCTGTTTGAATGATTTGCATGTTGGTTATAGTTCTGTCAGAGCGGCTCCTTTCCAGGAGCTGCTTTTTTTTGGTGGCAGAAGATTTGCTTCGATGAGAAAAATTAGTGTTATGAAAAGGATAGGTATTATGGTCCTGGCTGGTTCTTTCTTAATGAGCTGTGGCAACGACGCGCTCGATGGCAAGGCCAACACCGATACGACCAGCATGCCGCGTGATCCCTCGATCCATGCGGACTCGGTCAATCATATCAACGAGAATACCGGCACGCGGCAAATCGCACCGCAGGAGCAATACGATAGTGCCAACCGCGCCAATGAGCAAAGGCGCAAGGAAATGGGCGACTCCGCCCGTTGATGCGGCAGGAAAAGAAGAGCGTCCCTTGGGACGCTCTTCTTTTATGCTTATTTCTTTGATTTGGCGGCTGCCGGTGGCGCGGGTGCGGCCCCGAACTGAATGGGAAGCGACACGCTGGTCTGCTCCCAGGCGAATACCAGGCTGGTGCTGTTCTCGCCCTTGGTGAACGAGGCGCTGAAGGCATCAACCGGCGTCTCGAGGGTGCGAACGGGCACGTCGGTGCGGACTA
Source organism: uncultured Chitinophagales bacterium (assembly GCA_966112575.1). GTDB lineage: Bacteria > Bacteroidota > Bacteroidia > Chitinophagales > Chitinophagaceae > Flavisolibacter. The sequence continues at coordinate 1,551 of CBHWDR010000397.1, read as the reverse complement.
CATCTTTCTTCTCGTCGTACACAAAAGCGCCCCAGCTATCCGTATCCTTGTTCAGGATGATGGTCCATTTTGTTTCTGCGGGGATGGCATAGATGGTGTAGCGTCCCTTGGCGAGTTTCTTACCACCCACGGTGGCATCGCGGAAAAATTCGATCTCGGTCGCTTCGTTGGCGCCGAGCCTCCATACCTTACCATATTCCACCAGTCCGCCGAAAACGGTCCGGTTCTCCCGTTGCGGACGGCTGTAGATCAGGCGGGCGAGGGGAGGGGTGTTCAGCTTGCTCTGGGTTTTCAGCATCGGGTAGTCGGAAGGGAAATAGGCCATGTCGAGCGGTGACTTATCCAGCGGGGCTGTGGTCACTTTCGTACTAGAGGCCGTGCTGAGGTCCAGGGGTACCTGGGTTTGCGCATGGAGTGCTGCCAGGACGAGGCAGGAGCATGTAGTAAGGAGCAGCTTTTTCATTGAACTGAATTTTTCCGGGACAAAAATATTATTCTCCATCGGCAGAAATGCCGCCACTTATCAAAACGAGCTCGCCGAGCTTTTGTTTTGCAAATTGTTTAACATCCGGGAAAAATTTTTCGTAGCAGTCGCGGAGCGCGGTTTTGTGTCTACGGAAACTGCGGAGCGCGGGCGCGCTGTCGGACAGGTATGCGGCGCGGTGCACGAGTCCGCCCAGGCTTCGGGCCAGCCCGTCCTCGGTCCGGTAATGATAGAGCCAGTTCTGGCTGCGCATGTAGCCGAATACGGGAATGAAGCGCGCCGGCAGGTGGGCTGCCTCGCGTTCCAGTTGCCGGTAGACCTCCTGGCTGAAGTCGAAGAGGACCTGGCCGGGGAATTCTTTTTCGTCGGTGGCAAGCAGGTGGTCGTAGATCACATCCATGATGGCGCCGCTGTAGAGGCGGTAGTCGGCGCGGAAGAATTCCATGGCTTCGCGGGTGGCGGGATGGGTGTCGGTGAAGCTGTCGATGGCGCGGTGAAGGTAAATTCCTGCAAGGTGTTTGCCGTTGAATGAATTTTTTTGCCGGCCTTTTACAAAGTCGGACACCATGTTGCCCACCAGGATCGCCGGGTCGGAGAACGACAGATACGCGTGGGCGAGGTAATTCATGGCCCTAAATCTACAATTCATCCACCATTACGTTTTCACCTGCTCTTGTTAAGAGGTTTAACACACGTGTCCAATCGTCACAATTCGGTTGTGCCCCCCTGTAACCCTTTCTACTTTTGTAACGTCATACAGAGCAAATAACCCGACTCAAAACATTATAAAAATCAAAATCATGAAACGCATTCTTTTCACACTGACCCTCGCACTGAGCCTGATCAGTTTTAGTTCTTTCGCGAATCCTTCCGATGTAGCACCTGCTGCACTCGAATCTTTCCAAACTTCGTTCAAACAGGCCCAGAACGTATCCTGGACGGTTACCGACCGTTATTTCAAGGCCTCCTTCCAGCTCAATGGCCAGTTCATTGCCGCCTATTATGATGGCGATGGCAAGATGATCGGCATGATGCGCAACATCAGCTCCCTGCAACTGCCCCTGGGC